>LUZK01000149.1 GCA_001603595.1 Bacteroidales bacterium Bact_19 | reverse complement strand
AAGGTACTCTGACGCAATTGTCCCTATGGTAGGAATACATTTATTAAACGGAATTAGCATAGGATATAGTTATGATATAGTATTATCAAAGATTGGATCATATCAATACGGCTCTCATGAAATAATGATTAGATATTGTTTCAATGTGAGTGGAGGCAAAACAGCCGGAAGATATAGAAGTGTAAGAAGATTGTAACAAAATGTTTAATTTTAACGTATAAAAAAGACGCTTACTAAACAAATAAATTATGAGAAAATTACTCATCATCAGCGCAATCATCACCGTATTTTTAAGTAGCTGTGGTTACTATGGCAGTGGTGAATTAACAGGAATAGACAGAAAAATTTGGTACACTCCTGATCCTTATGGTATGTTATTTATTCCGCCTGGCTCTTATCAAATGGGACCAAGCGATCAAGATGTTCCTAATTCCATAACGGCACAATCGAAAACTGTAACAGTTCAAGGTTTTTGGATGGATGAGACCGAAATCACAAACTCAGAATACAGGCAATTTGTAGCTTGGGTTAGAGACTCTTTAGCTCTAACGGTTCTTGGTAAAGAAACTAAGAATGCTGTTGACTTTGGAGATATTAACCCGAGATCGAAATATCAACCAATCAATTTTATTATTGATGATACTGATGTAACAGAAATTGAATCAAATTTCATTACAAACATGTATGAAAATGGAGAATTCGACTTTGATGACTACGATAATAACAATTTCCTTGACTGGATAATTCCCTTGGATTACAATGATTTAGAAATCAAAGGAATTCTTGTAAAAAATGA
>LUZK01000060.1 GCA_001603595.1 Bacteroidales bacterium Bact_19 | reverse complement strand
CGGAATTTCTACTTCAACAAATAAAATATTTATCGAAAGTGCATGGTTTAATCCGACTTTTGTAAGAAAAACTGCAAAAAGACATCAATTATCAACAGATTCATCTTTTAGATTTGAACGCGGAGCTGATATAAATATCACAGTTTATGCGGCATTAAGAGCTGCCCAACTCATTGAGCAAATTGGTGCCGGAAAAATCGCCTCAGGTATTTACGACCTTTATCCAGTTAAGTTCGATAATGTTAAAATTAACTTCAATTATGATAAAGCCAGAGCCTTTATAGGCAAAAACATCGATGACGAAACATTAAATAATATAATGCTCTCACTCGACATCAAAATAGAGAACTACAACGGTAAAACTTCTCTAATAGAAATACCTTCTTACAGAGTTGATGTATATCGCCAAGAAGATGTTGTTGAGGACATATTGAGAATTTACGGTTATAACAATGTTGAAATACCAAAAAAAATTTCTATTTCAATAAACAATACTCCTAAACCTGATAATGAAAAAATTACAGATACTATTTCTGATTTTCTTTCATCAAGAGGTTTTAACGAAATAATGTGCAACTCATTAATAAGTACCAAATATATAATCGAAAACGATACTGATGTAGTTCGATTGCATAATCCTCTAAGCAACGACCTTGCAATTATGAGGCACAAATCAGTATTTGGCGGATTGGAAGCTATAACATTTAATGTAAACAGAAAAAATACTGATTTAAAATTTTATGAATTTGGCCGAACATATCACTCAAAACCCGAGATTGATAATCCCGAAAAAATCGAAAAATATTATGAAAAGAAATACCTGGCTTTGTGGATTACCGGCAAGAAAAACTACCTTAACTGGAACAAAAAAGACGAAAATACAGATTTTTATTATCTTAAATCTTATGTTGATTTACTTCTGAAAAAAATTGGTATTGATGTAGAAAATTTAAAAACTCAAAGCGTTTCTGATGAAGTTTATGAATACTCTTTGATATATTTATATAATTCAAATACTCGCTTGGTTAGGTTTGGAGAAGTTAATAAATCAATATTAAAACTTACAGAAACTGAACAAAAAGTTTTTCATGCCGAATTTGACTGGGATCAACTTATTAAAATTTATTCAAAACATAATGTTCAATATTCGCCAATAAGCAAGTTCCCAAAAGTAAAAAGAGACTTATCAATGTTGATAGATAAGAGTATTTCTTATGAAGTTTTGAAGGAAAGGGCATTTAGAGTTATTGGAGAAAGGCTGTCGGAGATAAGACTATTTGATGTTTATGAAGGTAAAGGCATAGAGCCTGGTAAAATTTCATATGCTTTGAGTTTTATATTCGAAGACAAGGAAAAAACTATGACCGATAAACAAATTGACGGTATGATGAATTCTCTGATAAAAGCTTACAAAGAGCTTGGAGCACAAATCAGATAGAGATTGTAACATAACGCCGAAGAGTCAGGCTATGCTCACAAACCGAGAAGGATCAAAAACGTTCGTAACGAGATCACATCTACAAGCTCAGTTTACCAACTCAGCATCATTATAAATTTATATTTTTAATTCCGGATTTTGATTTTCATTCAAAACTCTTTAAAAATACGATTCTGATTTATAACTTTTAGAAAACTTATTCTCAATAACTGAAATCAAAAAATCACTTACAATTTTATTGAAATCATCTGGGCGGTCAATATTTACAACATGTCCGCAATTTTTTAATACAACCAAACGCGAGTACAAGTTATGTTTAGCAATAAAATTTCTAACTGCTGGCAGAAACATATAATCTTCTTCTCCCATAACGTAAAGTGTTGGGATTGGCAACTCTTTATCTCTCATGAGTTTTAATAAAGGATTTATATTTGTAGTCATACGATACCAACGTATAAATTCAGTGCGGTAAATTTTTTGAGCTTCGCGAATAAAAAGGTTCCTTGATAACTTATGATTCGCTTTTGGCATAATGATAAAAGCAAAAAATTTATACAACATCATATAAGGTAGTAAGGATTTAAAAATAAATCCAAATTTCATCAGGATTTTTGATCTTATGTTAAACTTTATTATTGCTCCACCCAATACCATTGATTTTACCCTTTGCGGATATTCTTCGGAAAGTTGACGAATAATTATTGTACCTAACGAAATCCCTGCAAAATGGGCAGAGTCAATCTTCTCGTAGTCTAATATTTCCAGAACATCATTAACAATGATTGCAAAAGAATATTTTTTTATTTCTAAATCTTTTAAGGCAAAACTATTTGATTTACCATGACCTCGCAAATCAACCAATAATACATTATATTTTTTACTGAAATATTTGATTTGCTTAAACCAAATAGTAGAACTACCACCGGCTCCGTGAATAAAAACAAGCCAGTCAGAATCGTCCGATTTAAAATATTTATTATACTCTATCAATGTAATTTTAGAATAGCCAGTTCATTCCAATATAAAGCCCCATTTTTCCATCTTGTGGTTTTACGGGAAATCCAGCATCGGCAGCAATTACAAAATTTTCATTCATGGCAAAGCGAATTCCGCAGCCATAAGTTAAATGCGGTTTTTCTGCATTATTGTTGAAATATTGAGAAATATCGGCAGTGACGCCCGAAGTATCAATTTCTTTTTTATTCACTACCATTCCGGCATCTAAGAATGGATTTAACGCAATATACCAATTCTGATTGATGAACTTAAATCTTACAAATTTATACCTAAATTCCATGTTTGCAAATGCCATTCCATTTCCGACAGTACGATTTCGAATCATTCCTCTGACAGATTTGCTGCCTCCTAATCCGTCGATCGTAGATGAAGGTAAATAAGAATAAACCATATACGGTAGCATATAGAAAGGTGCATTGCCATAAAAAATACCTTGATAACCAAGACGATATACAAACGAAAGGTTTTTGGGAATTATTGTAAAATATTGACGATGAGTAAAACCTAAGCGTCCAAAAACAAAATCTTTATTATAATTATTATATAAAACTACTTCTGTCCAAATTCCTTTCATGGGGCAAGGTTCGTTGTCTCTGGTATCATATACCAGTCCAAGTTTTAATCCGTTATGAAGGGCACCGACAACTTCCTCAGGTTTTATTATTCCCCAGGCAACATAATCATCAAACAAAGTATTAACATCAGGAAGCATATTAACGGAGTCTTTTCCCTGATTCAATTTATCAATAGGTACAGAACCTATTTCCACATTTATTAATTTATATCCTAATACCCATCTTAAATTTTTAACCGGAGTTTTTCCTTGAAAATCGAGTTTTACTCGGAAAATATTTCTTTGGTGTTTATAATACATTCGTGTTTTGTAAGCAGCTGACGATTCATCTTCAAAAACTTTATTATAAACCGCATCGTACCCGTTGAAACCATAGAAATCCAATGCCTGGTCGGGCAAGTAAGAAATGTCAGCGGTGAATCTGATGTTTGGAATTAAAAACTCTGAATCATAAAACAGCCTGAAAATTCCGCTACCTTTTGTATAACGACTAACTTCTGCATAAATCGAATGATAGTATTTTGGAAAATGTGTTCCGTCTCCGTAGTTGTAAACATTTGTTAATGCTCCATACTGAAAGCCTAAATCCGAATTATAGGATACAACGGGAATAATTCCCATATTCCAACCTATTTTTTTATTTTCGCCGTTTTCTTCCTGCGCAAAAACATTTTGCTCCAGAACACTTGTTATAAGAATTAAAGCAAAAAATATTCGTGTTTTCATACTGTTAGTTTTTGTTAACAAAAATAAACTTTTTTACATAAAATTAAGTTAAGAAAATAATATTTTGCAGTAATTTAGCGATTTATTATTTTTCGGAAAAATTGTATTGATTTGAAGAAACTAATATATATACTTTTTCTTGTAGTATTAAGTTTTGTTTTAAAAGCTCAATTCTACAATGGTCATCAAATGAACTTTGGAAAAAACAGAGTTCAATTCGAAACTTTTGACTGGTATTTTTATCGTTATCCTAAATTTGATGTTTATTTCTATTCAGGAGGAATGACAAATGCACTCCTGACAGCTCAATTAGCAGATAAATTTATTCCAGAAACCGAAGATTTTTTTGAATACGAATTACGAAAACGTTTAATTTTTGTTGTTTATCATAACTTATCCGATTTCAGACAGGGAAACTTTGGTTTGAATACCGAAACCTACAGTTATAATATTGGCGGCGTTACAAAAGTTTTGGATAATACAATTTTCCTTTATATCGAAGGAGATAGGAATTCTTTGGTAAAGCAAATTAAAGCCGGAATTACGAACGTTATTCTAAACGATATGTTAATTGGCGAAAATTTAGGAGAAAAGATTACAAATACAACACTTTTGAATTTTCCTGAATGGTATGTTAGCGGACTTGTTAAATATGTTTCAGAAGATTGGAACTCTGAAACTGACAATCAAGTGAAAAATCTTATTATGTCAGGAAAATTTAACGAGCTTAATAATCTACGCGGAGATAATGCTGAAATTGCAGGTTTTGCCATCTGGAATTACGTGGCTCTGAATTTTGGAAAAAACGTCTTACCTAATATTATCTACCTAACAAGAGTTACCAAAAGCTCCGAAAGCGGGTTTCTATATGTTCTGGGTTTAAATATGCAGATGCTGAGAAATAATGTTAATGATTTTTATTTAACACAATACAGAGCCTTTGATTTAAAGTCTGAAACTCCGGATTATCAAAAACTACCTGTAAAAATCCGAAAAAACAGAAAATATTATGCACTTACATATAACTCCAATGCCGATAAATTCGCCTGGGCAGAAAATTTAGAAGGGAAATATTGGATAAGAGTTTACGACAAAATTATGAATAAAACTACTACCATAATTAAACGCGAACACAGATTAGAACAAATTACGGATTACTCCTATCCTATTATTAAATGGCATCCTTCGGGAAAACTACTCGGTTTTATTATCGAAAAAAAAGGAGAAATTTATTATATGACCTATAATTTTGAAACAAAAGAATTAAAAGAAATTGAGCTCTCCGCTTTTGATAAAGTAACTTCTTTTGATTATTCCCACGATGGCTTAAATATAGTTTTATCAGCATTTACAAACGGACAATCTGATATTTATATTTACAATATTGCTTCAAACACATTTGTTAATTTAACTCAAGATGACGCTGATGATTATTTACCTCAATATGTAAATAAATCGCAACAAATTGTTTTTGCCTCAAATAGAAATTTTCCAATAACTGGAAATAAAAACAATAACATCGTTGACAAACAAAACTTAACTGATATTTTCATTTATAATATTAAATCAAAGAAGCTCGAACAGGTATCAAAAACTGAAAGAATCAGTGAAACTTATCCGCATTTAAAATTTAAAAGCTACACTTATCTTAGTAATGCAAACGGTATAAATAATTTATTTATGGCCAAACTTGACTCCGCGGTAAGTTTTGTTGATACTATTGTTCATTATCGTTATTTTTTGAACGAAATGCCTCTCACTAATTATAATTACAATATTTTGGAGATATCAAACGACAAATTCTCCGATGCTAATGCATTTATTATGTTGTCGGAAGGAAAATATAATTTATTATATAGCGATAAATTACCGGAGCCATTACCTAAAGAAAGCATAAGCAAAACACAACAATTCAGGTATAATCAAAGAAAAGAAGAAACTGCACAAAAAACAAATAAGCAGCAGGATAAAAATATGCTTACAATGCAATTAGATTCTGTATATCCTGAAATGAAAGTAAACATTTATAATTATCAATTTTCTCCAACTGTTCTTAAAAGTATAGATGCTCTTAATTTAAAGCCCGAGATCGAAGATAAAGATAAAAGGATGATTAAATACTTCACAACTTTTTACACAAATTATATTGTTTCGCAGGTTGATTTTGGTTTTTTAAACAATTCATATCAAAAGTTTACTGGCTCTGCATTTTATTTTAATCCTGGTTTTAATATTTTTTTAAAGGTTGGAGCTTACGATTTGTTTGAAGATTACCGTATATCTGGAGCTGTGCGTTTAAGCGGAAACTTCGACAGTAATGAATATCTGCTGAGTTTCGAAAATCTTAAAAAGAGATGGAATAAGCAAGTTATATTACATCGTCAATCGCTAATAAATTTTCAGAATGACTATTATATTAAAACATTTTCGCATCAGGCCTTTTATATTACAAGATATCCTTTTTCCCAGGTTGATGCTATACAACTTACCGGAAACATTAGGCAAAATTTAAACTCATATTTGTCGGTAAATTACAATAGCTTGATTAAAGAAAACGATAATGATTTCTGGGGAATGGTAAAAGCTGAATATATTTTTGATAATAGTAGAGAATTAATGACCAATATCCTTTCCGGTACCAGATTTAAGGTTTTTGGAGAATTTTATAAACAACTCGATAAATCCAACAGCGAATTGTTTGTTACAGGTTTTGACTTCAGATATTACCAGCCAATTCATAAAAACCTGATTTTTGCAAGTCGTGTGGCAGGAAGTTCGTCATTCGGGACGGCTAAATTAGTTTATTATCTTGGCGGTGTTGACAATTGGATAAATTTATCTTCAAAAAATCCTATGTTTAATACTGATATCAGAATAGACCCTGATGCAAATTATGTTTATCAGGCCGTGGCAACAAATTTGAGAGGATTTTCTCAAAATATCAGGAATGGTTCAAATTTTATGCTCTTAAATACTGAAATTCGATGTCCAATTTTTTCTTATTTGTTTAAAAGACCAATTAACAACAGTTTTGTCAGGAATTTTCAACTTGTAGGATTTTTTGATATTGGCTCAGCTTGGTCGGGTTTAAATCCTTTCAGCGGAAATAATGCCTATGAAAACGATTATTACAATAACTATCCTATTACCATAATCATTCATAACGATAATTTTCCTATTGTATCCGGATTCGGATTTGGAGTACGAAGCAAAATATTTGGATATTTTGTAAGATTTGATGTTGCTCAAGGTATTGACAACAATATTTTGCTTCCTCGAATTTATTATTTGTCTTTAAGCACAGATTTTTAAAGTTAATATAATATGAACGAAATTATTTTATTGATTTTGATTGGTTTAGCAGCAGGAATGCTGGGAGGATTATTTGGGGTTGGCGGAGGAATTATTGTAATTCCGGCCTTAATATATTTACTCGGAATGACACAACATCAGGCTCAGGGAACTAGTGTTGCTTTTATGCTTCTACCGGTAGGGCTACTGGCATTTATAAATTATTACAAAAACGGCTATATCAACATTAAATTTGCTGCTATTTTAGCAGCTGCTTTTTTTGTGGGTGCATTTTTCGGCTCTAAAATCGCTATAAACCTTTCAAGTGATACTCTTAAAAAAATGTTCGCTGTTCTCGTGATTATTACAGGTATTAAATTGTTTTTCGACTAAGTATGCAAGATTTGAAATCAAAAATAAAAGAAAAATCTGCTTCTATACTTTCCGAAATTATCAGTTATCGCAGGCATATTCATAAAAATCCGGAATTGGCTTTTGAGGAGTTTGATACTGCTGCATATATTTCTGAAGTTTTAATGAAACACAATATTGAAACAGACGATAGTTTTGGAAAAAATGCTGTTATAGGAATTATCAACGGCATAAAGGAAACTCCCGTAATTGCATTACGAGCAGATATAGATGCTTTACCTATTAATGAAGCAAATGATGCTGAATATAAATCAAAAGTTGCTGGAAAAATGCATGCTTGCGGACATGATGCACATACGGCTTCGCTATTAGGGACTTCAATAATTTTAAACGAATTAAAATCTCAAATCCGGGGTAAAATAATTCTTATTTTTCAACCTGCCGAAGAAAAAATCCCAGGAGGTGCCAAAATTCTTGTCGAAAAAGGAATTATCGAAAAATATGATATTCGGCATGTCATCGGTCAGCATGTTTTGCCTGAACTCGAAACCGGTAGTTTTGCCTTTGGGTATGGAGAAATGATGGCCGCCACCGACGAACTGTATATTTCTTTTACCGGAATTGGAGGTCACGCTGCACTACCACACAAACGTAGCGACACTGTACTGTCACTTGCAAATTTTCTTTATGAAATTAATGAATTTCAGAAAAGTATAATTTCCGATAAACCGTTTGTCATTGCATTTGGCAAAATAAATGCTCCGGGAGCTTTAAATGCTATTCCTTCAGAAGCATTTGCCGAAGGTACCATGCGAACTTTTAACGAAGAACTTAGAAAAAGATTAAAAGAGAAACTTAATGAAATAGCAGAAAAATCTGCAGAAATGTATAATTGCAAAGCAAGAGTAAATATCAGAGAAGGTTATCCTGCCGTTTATAATAATCCTGATTTATATCATAAAGTTTTGCCTTTTGCGATTGATTTTGCGGGTGAGCAAAAGATAAAACCAATGGAAGTTAGGATGACTGCCGAAGATTTTGCTTATTATGGGCAAAAAGTACCTTCATTATTCTACCGAACAGGAATTGCCGGAAACAATAAAGGATATATCGGACTTCATAATCCTAACTTTGATATAGACGAAAAATCTTTAGAACATTCAGCAGGAATGATGGCTTATATTGCAATAAATTTATTGGATTATGTATAAAAATTTTTATATTCTTCTAAATATTTTTATTTTGTAATCATAAGCCTCAAAATATTTGTTCATTTCTCCAATTGTTTCACTAATACCAAGCATTAAAAATCCGTTTTGTTTTAAAGAAAACCTAAAATTTGACAATACTTTTGTTTGTATCTCCGGCTTTAGATAAATAAACAAATTTCTGCATGATAAAAAATCAATTTTTATGAATGGGGGGTCGTTAATAACATCATGAAAAGCAAAAATTATTAATTTTCTAAGTTTCTCATCAATTTTATAATTACCATTTTTTTGAATAAAATATTTTTCTCTGTAGTATTCGGGTACATTTTCAACCGAACTAACAGAATATATTCCATCGCCTGCATTTTTCAATGCATTTAAGTCAATGTCGGTAGCAAAAATTTTTAATTCTTTTTTTATGGAATTTTGTTGCATGTAATCATATATAACTATTGCAACTGTGTATGCCTCTTCCCCTGTTGAACAGGCTGCTGTCCATACACGAATTTCATTTTCCGAATTTTCACATATTTTCGGAACTACTTTTTCCTTAAAAGTTTCAAATATTTCTTTATCCCTGAAAAATTCAGTTACTCCAATTAAAAATTCTTTGTAAAGAAGATCCTTTTCCTTTTCGGATTCTGAAATAAAATTGTAATAGGATTCAAAATTCATATTGGCCAGAGACATTCGTTTTTCAATCCTTCGAATTATAGTATTTTCCTTAAATGCTCGATAATCGAAATTGTATTTTTGTTTTACAAGATTCAAAATCTTAATAATTATTTCTTGATTCTCTTCAAATAATTTTTTGTATTTATCGTTTCTGTCATTTACATTTCTAAGAATAATTTGGTAAATCTTTTTTAGAACTTTTTCAGGTCCTAGAATGTAGTCAATCGTATTTATAATACATTTAGATTGTTCTGTTGCGATCACTATGAATCCTGCTTCTTTACATTTGTCTATTTGAGTTTTGTATTGATTATTATTATTTGAAAATATTAGTAAAAAACATTTACAATTAAAATTTTTATCAGCGTTGCTATTTTGATAAGAATAAACAAGCGAATTAAAAAATTTAATATCATTTGCATATATCTTACTCGAATTATTCTGAAAATCTTTAAAATCATCAGTTATTTCAAGTTTTGATTGCGAATGAAGTATCTCCCTAAAAAATATTGGATTTGTGATTTTTAAATTTGAAAATACAGAAATATTCAAATTGATTTTTAATGACAAATAACCAAAGAACTCACGTAATGTCCCCAGTCCGGTATCATCAACAATTATGTAAATATTATTTTTAAACATTAGAAGTTAAAATTCTAAGTATAAAGACAGTAATTTTTCTACAAATTTATAAAAAGCAGTGGAAAGTAATTAGAAAAAATAAAATTTTTGATTACTTTATATTTTATTTAATAATTTTTTCAGATTTTGTTTTTGTAATTGTTCCATTATCGGTAAGTTCACTTTAACCAGCGATGTTTTCACAACTTTTTCATGTCCGAAGTTTAGGTAATAGAAATCCAGAATATGCAAGAAATAAGTTAAATTTAGCATTTTTTCCTACAGAATTAAGTGTTAATTCAAATCTTTACCTCAAAAACCCCCATAACTAACTAACCAACCAACTAACCAACTAACTAACTAACTAACTAACTAACTAACCAACTAACCAACCTAACTACTTATGAATTGCTTTATCCACGGCTTCGAAGCCGGCTTCCATAAAAATTTCCGAAACTGTTGGATGTGCATGAATTGTTGAGGCTACGTCATATATTGTTGCTTCGAGTTGCATATAAGCGGCGGCTTCTGCTATCATATCGGTTGCATTATCAGAAATAATTTGAACTCCCAGAACTTCTCCGTATTTTTTATCGGAAAGTATTCGCATTTCACCTTCACTTTGACCTTCGATTAAGGCTTTACCGTTTGCACTTAGCGGGAAGGAACTTATCTTATAGTCAATTTCTTTTTGTTTTAATTGTTGTTCTGTTAATCCTATTTGTGAAATTTCGGGATAAGTATAAATGTTTATTGGACTTTTATCTAGACAGAATGTTGTATCAATTCCTTTTATGGTGTTTACAACGAATAATCCTTGAAACGAAGCATTGTGAGCATAGGCAGACTTACCGTTTACATCTCCTATTGCAAAAATACTATCGTAATTTGTTCTTAGTTTTTCGTCGGTTAATATGAAGCCGTTTTCGTCTGTTTTTATTTCTATTTCTGATTCTGGTAAAACAGCTTTTCGACGACGAGAGTTTACTTTTACTGCATCTACAGGGATTTCCGAAATGTCTTTAACCAACTTTACTTTATTCTTTTTCAATAGCTTTTGAATGTAATCATTCAGGTAATCATCCAGTTCGGGGACAATTTTTTCCTCTGAGCTTACAAGATAAGTATCTATTCCTATCATTGCAGCCATTAAGGAAAATTCGAGACTAACAGTACCAATGCCAATAAAAGCTATTTTATGGGGCAAGGTTTCAAGATTATAAAAATCTTTTATGCTAATTTCGTCGCTATTGCCTACTTGAGGATAAGACCCTGTAGCAATAATAATTTTTTTTGCGTAGATATTTCGATTTTCGACGGTAATAGAATTTAATGAGCTTATTTTTGCTTCGCCGAGAATTATTTCAACAGCATTTTTTTTAAGTAAAAATTCAATTCCTTTCGATAGTTTTATTGCGTTAGCCATTGCTTTTTTTACAGCAGCCTGCCAGTTAAAACTTACGGATTTTAAATCAATCCCTTCTATACCGTATTTTTTAAATTCAGATAATCCGGCAAACTTTTTAGCACTTTCGATAAGAGATTTTGAAGGAATACATCCCCAATTCAGGCACATTCCTCCCGGTTTATCTTTTTCTACCAACAAAACTTTCATTCCAAGCTGTCCGGCACGAATTGCAGCAACATATCCGCCCGGTCCTGAACCTATTATTATTAAATCGTATTCCATGTTTTTAAGATTTTAATCAATTAACATATTCATTGGTTCTGTCAAATATTCAATAAGAGTATTAAGAAAACGGGTAACTTCACCTCCATCTACTATTCTATGGTCAACCGACAAAGACAAAGGCAACAGATTTCCTATCTCTATTTTGCCGTTTTTCACGACAGGAGCTTCAAAAATTTTACCAATACCTAGGATGGCTGCCTGAGGATAATTTATTACCGGAACAGCATATTTTCCGCCAATAGAACCGTAACTTGTAATAGTAAAAGTACCATCTTTCATATCTTCGAGTTTAATATTACGCGTTCTGGCTTTTTCGGAAATCTCTGCTATTTCCAATGCCAACTGCTTAATATTTTTTTTGTCAACATCCCTAATCACTGGAACTAATAATCCATCTTCGGTATCTACTGCAATTCCGATATTATAATACTTTTTGTAAATAATATTACCGTTTTCCATATCCATTTCGGAATTCAAAGCTTTAAATTTCTGAAGGGCTTTTACTGTTGCTTTCAGTATGAATGGCAAATAACTTAGTTTTAATCCTTCATCAGCATATTTGTTCTTAAATTTATTTCTGAGATTAATGAGTTCGGAAATTTCGGCATCATCAAAAACAGTCATGTGAGCAGCGTTATGTTTGCTCTGAATCATGTTTTTTGCAATGGTTTTGCGTAATTGAGTCATTTTAACGACTTCAATTCTATTTTCTTCAGAATCTGATTTTACTGTACTCATTTGAGGAGCAACATAAGCCTGTTGTTGTTTAAATTTAAAAATATCTTCCTTCATAACTCTGCCGGCGGGTCCTGTACCGATTACAAGATTAATGTCTATTCCCAGCTCTTTTGCATAAGCTCTTGCAACGGGTGTAGCTAGTGCTTTTTTGTTTTTTGATTTTTCTTCTGTAGAAGTCCTTGTTCCTTCATCACTTGCCGGTAAAACAGCAGCATTACTTGCGATTTCGAGTGTCCCGACAACTCCTGCTCCCTCCTCTTCTACCTGATGTATTTGATTTTCAATATTTTTAACTTCTGGTTGAGCATCCTGTCCGCTAATGCCTTCAATTTCAATTTCTACAAGCGGAGTCCCAACATGAATTGTTTCTCCAACTTTTCCGTAAATAGCCGCAACAACACCATCTCGAGGCGAGGGTATATCTGTAACCACTTTATCTGTCTCCATTTTCACCAAAGGTTCACCAACTTTCACATTTTGACCTTTCTTAACATACCATTCCAGAATTGTACCTTCGTCGAGACCTTCCCCAATATCAGGAAAATTAAATATATATCTCATAGCAATAGATTTTAAAATTTAACAGTTCTTACAATTTCATAAAATATTTTTTCGGGAGTAACCATAAAATGCGGTTCGTTTTTAGGCAATGGAACAATTATGTCAAAGCCTGTAACCCGTTTTGGTGGAGCTTCTAAATACAAAAAGGCTTCTTCAGTAATGCTTGCATTTATTTCTGCTCCTACCCCGAATGTTCTTATTGCTTCGTGAACAGTAATTATTCGTCCGGTTTTTTTTACAGAGTCCACAATTGTTTCTTTATCTATGGGATAAATTGTACGTAAATCTATAATTTCTACCGAAATACCTTCTTTTTTTGCCAGAACTGAAGCTTTTTGTACTTCGCGTATCATTGCTCCATAAGCAACAATCGTAACATCTGTACCTTCCTGTATAACTTTAGCCTTACCTATCGGAACGGTAAATTTTTCGGTTTCGACTTCTTGTTTTATAGCTCTGTAAATTCGTTTTGGTTCCATAAACCATATTGGGTCGTCAGATTCTATTGCCGATATAAGCAATCCCTTAGCATCATGCGGAGTAGAAGGTATTACAACCTTTAGTCCCGGGATATGAGCCCAAATTGCTTCAAGACTTTCGGAATGATGTTCCAAAGCATTGATTCCACCTCCGTAAGGCATTCTTATCACCATTCCGGTTGAATATTTTCCTCGGCTTCTGTTACGCATTCTGGAAACATGTGAAACTACCTGGTTAAAGGCAGGATTTGCAAAACCGGAAAATTGCATTTCTATTACAGGTTTTAAACCGGCAACAGCCATACCAACAGCCGTTCCTGCAATTCCGCTTTCTGCTAGCGGGCTATCAAATACCCGTTCGGCACCATATTTTTTTTGTAAACCCTCTGTTACTCTGAAAACTCCACCTTCAACTCCAACATCTTCACCGTAAACTATTACTCTGTCGTCTTCGGCTAACTTTATATCCAACGCATTGTTAATTGCGTTTACCATATTCATTATTTGTTTCATCTCTTTGTCAATTTTTAATCAAAAAAATTTATAAACCACGAGCCTCTTTCCATTGAAGAAATTTTTGGTATTCAACCATCTGTTGCTTCAAATCCTCCGGCATATCGGCATAAGTGTATTTGAAAATATCTTCAATAGGTACAGGACCATAATTTTCAGCCTCAATGAATTGTCTGTCAATTTCTTTTTTATAATCTTCAATCAATTTTTGCTCCGTTTCTTCATCATAGAGTTCTCTATCAATGAGCCATGCTTTTAATCTTTTTAAAGGATCCTTTTCTGCCCATGCTTCTTCTTCTGCATTTAAACGATATTTTGTGGGATCATCTGATGTAGTATGCGGACCTCTACGATATGTAATTGCCTCAATTAGTACCGGACCTTCACCCCTGCGAGCACTTTCATGTGATTCTTTTACTGCTTTATACATAGCAAAAAAATCGTTTCCGTCAACCTGTATGCCTTTAATTCCATAAGCATAAGATTTTATAGCAATACCTTCCGATGCTGTTTGCACTTTAAAAGGTGTCGAAATTCCGTATTGATTGTTTTGAACAATAAAAATTACAGGAGCATTCCAGACTCCCGCAAAATTTAATGCTTCGTGAAAATCCCCTTCAGAAGTTCCTCCATCACCCACAAATGTAAATACTATTTGGTCTTTTTTTTTATACTTTATTTCATAACCTATTCCAACGGCATGAGGCAATTGAGATGCAATAGGTACCGAGTATGGTAAAAAGTTTTCTGCATTTTTAAAATTTACTCCGTCTTCGTAACCCATAAAATACAAAAATATCTCTTTTAGACTTGCTCCTTTTGCAAGATATGCCCCCATCTCGCGGAATGCAGGAACAAGCCAGTCTTCTTTTCTCATAACCTGTGCTACTGCTCCAGAAATAGCTTCCTGTCCGTAATTAGGAGGATATGTAAAAATTCTTCCCTGACGTTGATATGATAATATCATCAAGTCTGATGTCCGTGCAAAAAGCATGTCTTTGTAAGCTTTCAGAACTAACTCATCTGAAATTTCAGGCATATATTTAGGATTGATTACTTTACCATCGTTATCAATCACCTGAAACATTTTTTTCTTAATAGGATCATATTCTTTAAATATCATTTTGTTATGTTTTTTTAGTTCACTTTTTAAACAAAAAAGTCAGCAAAATGTTTGAGAGCATATTTTTATTGAAAAATTTATATTGCTCTCATCATGAAAAAAGCAAATTTTGTGTTTGGTAAGATTAAATAATACAAAACTAACAAACCCACCCTAAGCCATAGAGTAATACCCATGACAAAAACTACTCAACAAAAAATTTCGTAAAGTACAAGTCCCTTAAATTTTAGAAGATATTTTGCTTGATGTTCAGACAATTATTGTCACATTATGATTTTTTTCGTCAAAAAACATCAAGCCGGGTAAGCCCTTAAACAAAAATTCACGTTGGGCTGTAGAAAATCAAAGTAATATTTTTTGTGGTTTAGGTTTGATGGAAATTAGAAAAAATTCAGTTAGCGACGAGCTTTTTTATGTTACTTTTCTTTTTGAACGGAGGTCTAGATCCAGATTTTAAATTAAAATTTCCTTTAATAGCAAATATTTTGTTCAGAAAGTCATCCGGGGTAGTTCCGATTTATCGGGGGAACAATAATATTACAAAATGAATAATCATCCCAACACAGATAGTGAAACTTATACCAAAATAGCGATATAAAAAGTTTATTTAAATTAAACATGATAAATTGCATAAAAATTACTTACTTTGCCAATAAACTAAATAAATTTGTTTATTATGAAAAAATTTCTTTTTATCTTAATTTTTCTAATTTCCGTAAACCTGATTGTATTACCGCAAAGCAGAGTTACAAAATCTCAATTGATTTTTCCAGATATAGATGAATACAAAACATTGAAATGCGACTTTCACATTCATACAGTTTTTTCCGATGGACTAGTCTGGCCTGATTTCAGAGTTTCGGAAGCCATTCAGGACGGACTGGATGCCATCGCCATTACCGACCACATTGAATACCGTCCGCACAAAGAATTTTTAACTGGAGATCTAAATACATCAAGTTCCATTGCAATAAAAGAAGCAAAATATCAGAATTTTATTGTCATTAGAGGGGCTGAAATAACACGAAAAATGCCTCCGGGACATATCAATGCAATTTTTTTAAACGATGTTAATCCTCTCGAAACTGATGATGTAGTTGAGGCAGTTAAAGCTGCCTACGAACAAGGAGCATTTATTTTCTGGAATCATCCCTGCTGGAAAGCTCAACAACCAGATACCGTAGTTTGGTTCAACATGCATACTGAGCTTTACACAAAAGGTTATATTCATGGAATAGAATTAGTAAACTTCAGTGATTTTTGTCCTGAAGCTTGGAAATGGGGCCAAGAAAAAAATCTTACAATTTTATCAAACTCTGATATTCATGGCACTACTAATACAAGCGAATTTGTCAAACATCGCCCGATTACTCTTGTGTTTGCTTCAGAACTTTCCGAAAACGCAATTAAAGATGCTCTTTTTGCTCGAAGAACATTAGCCTATTACAACGAAAAAATTTATGGCGAAAAACAATGGCTCGAAAAATTATTTAAAAACTCACTTGAAATTGAAAAACATAACGATCCCGATATTCATCGAACTTTTTATGAAATTACCAATTTAACTTCCGTTCCAATTATTTTAGAGCCACAAAACACTGAAATTGTAAAAAAAAGAATTATTCCTGAAAAAATTGAAGTCCCGCCACTAACTAAAGTTAATTTTGACATTCGTTACAAAAATTATTCTGAACAAAAAGTAAAATTTGATGTTAAGACATTCATTTATGATATTGATAAATATCTTGAATTTGAACTCGATGTAAAGTAAAATTAATAAAATATCTTATGAAAACAGTTCTAATAACGGGAGCTACAAGTGGTATCGGGGAAGCAGCCGCATTATTATTTCTCGAAAAAGGTTGGCAAGTAATTGCCACAGGTAGAAACGAAAAAGCTCTCGAAAAGTTATCATCAAAATCTGCAATATGCCATAAACTTGATGTCTCGAATTTAAATAGTGTGTTAGAATTAAAACATTTTTTAGAAATCAATAATTTTAAAATAGATGTTTTAGTTAACAATGCCGGATATGGTCAATTCGGAACTATTGAAGAAACTCCGTTAGAGTTAGCAGTGAAACAATTTGAAACTAATGTTTTTGGTTTAGCATCAGTAACGCAAATTGTTATTCCTTTTTTGAAAAATTCAGGTGGTGGAAGAATTATAAATGTTTCATCCATTGCAGGAAAAGTTTCAATGCCAGGAGGGGGATGGTATGCAGCAAGCAAACATGCCGTTGAAGCTATCTCAGATGCTATGAGATGGGAATTAAGTAAATTCAAAATTAAGGTTTCTATTATAGAACCCGGACCAATAAAAACAGATTTTGCTGCAAATGTCAACAAGTCAATTGTATATAATCCTGAAGGTCCTTATGGTAACTTAATAGGTAATTTAACAGGAAGTACCAAATCTATTAAAGGAGGGACTGTGGAAAATTGTGCCAGAATAATTTACAAAGCAGCTGTCACAAAATGTCCCCAAAATCGTTATTTAGTTACAAAAGAGGCTAAACTTATAAATGTTTTAATAAAAATTACACCTTCAAGGTTATTCGACAAAATTATTATCAAATTTTTCAAAATAAAGTAATGTTTTATTAACAATGATTTATGTAAGGTTCTAAAAATCAAAATTATAGTTAGCGTTAATATTTTTTTAAGTTTTTAAATTGCATAATGTTAATAAATACATTTTCTTTGTCAAAAATTTAAAGTAA
Source organism: Bacteroidales bacterium Bact_19 (assembly GCA_001603595.1). GTDB lineage: Bacteria > Bacteroidota > Bacteroidia > Bacteroidales > ML635J-15 > Bact-19. Next base: position 1,068 of record LUZK01000060.1, on the reverse strand, counting down.
TGAAAAGTTCAGTAATAAGTTTAATAATTATGGCAGCAATAGCAAGTTTGATGCTGTCATGTAAATCTCAGAAAGAAGTGGAAAATAAAAAATTAGAATTAAAAAATGCTGCAGATTCAGCAGCTTATGCAATTGGTATGCAGATTGCCGGGAATTTGGCACAGCAAGGTCTTGATACTATTTTCAATCCTGACATGATTGCAGCAGGTCTTAAAGACCAGATGAACAAACAAGCAATCATGAAAATGGAACAAACCGATAAACTGATTCAAGACTTTTTTAATGACATGATGGCATCAAAATCAAAAGGTAAAAAAGAAGAAGGTGAAAAATTCTTGGCAGAAAATGCTAAACGTCAGGGTGTTATAACCACTCCAAGCGGTTTGCAATATGAAGTATTAGTACAAGGTAATGGACCAAAACCGACAGCAACAAGTACTGTAAAAGTACACTACAAAGGAACTTTAATTGATGGTACAGTATTCGACAGTTCTTATGATAGAGGTCAGCCAATTTCATTCCCTCTAAACGGAGTAATACAAGGATGGACAGAAGGTTTGCAATTAATGCCTGTAGGCTCTAAGTATAAATTTTATATCCCTTATAATTTAGCTTATGGTGAAAGAGGTGCCGGGCAGGTAATAGGTCCTTTCGAGACGTTAATTTTTGAAGTGGAATTATTAGCGATTGAAAAATAATCTTTAAAACCGAAGTTTAGCTTCGGTTTTTTTTTGTCAAAACAATTAAACCAAAGTATATGAAAAACAAAAGCCTTATTTCAATTAACGACTTCACAAAGGAGGAGTATTTTAGAATTCTTGATCTGGCTGAAGAGTTTCAGAAAAATCCAAATCAACCACTTTTATCAGATTACGTTATTGCTTCTTTATTTTTTGAACCATCAACCCGTACTCGTTTAAGTTTTGAAACAGCAATACAACGTTTGGGAGGCAAAGTAATAGGATTCAGCGAAGCATCCAGCACAAGTGTTTCTAAAGGAGAATCTTTAAAAGACACTATTCTCACAGTTAGTAGATATGCTGATTTAATTATTATGCGTCATCCTAT
>LUZK01000059.1 GCA_001603595.1 Bacteroidales bacterium Bact_19 | reverse complement strand
CCAGGTCATTGTTCTCCGTATAGAGCTGCTGCAGGTACGGCAGGAATTTTTTAAAACTAAAATATAAAGTTTCATTTTTGAAATCCATTCAAAAAAAGGTCAGTCATTATGCATATAAATTTTTTAACCATACAATTTTGTATAAATTTAACTTAACCATATCAAAAAAATAAAAAATTATTCAACAACACGATTTTGAATATGAATTTCTAAAAACATACAAGTACACATCGTAGCATTACAATATTCCTCTTTACCTTTTACCTTTCTAAATTACATAGTTTTTAACAACATAAATTTAAATAAGAATACATTAAAAAACATTCAAAACAAAACAAACCAATAGACAGATAATTTTTTTTTATCACACTATTTTTATAATTTGATTTAGCTGGTTTTAACTTATTTCCGAAGATTTTTTTTAACAACATAATTTTGAATATGAACATTACGTATATTTTATTATCCATAAAATCATTTTTATTTTCTCAGATTTTAAATATTTGTAAATTTGCAAAAAACAATCATGAAAAAATTTCTTTTCATATCTATTTATATTTTTTTAACAGCTTTAAATTCATTGGGTCAGTTTGTTAAAGAATTTCCGGTTTGGTTAGTCGGTACTTGGCAGATTGAGTCTGAACACGGATTTTCTTATGAATCATGGGAAATAGTTTCTGATAATTTTTTAAAAGGCAAAACTTTTAGAGTTTTTGGGACTGATACTATTGTTTTCGATACAATGAATTTGAAAATATCCGAAAATAAAATCATTTACGAACTTACAGCCACAGCAAATTCAAAAAAAGTTTTTGCAGGTTATGTTCTCACAAGGTTAACAGAAGATTTATGGAGATTCGAAAATTCAATAACAGATTTTCCTACTGCGATAATTTACCAAAAACTTTCACCCCAAAAAGTCTATGTTTGGACCGAAGCTCGAAACAAAGATGCGATCTGTACTGATTTTACAATGACCAAAATAAAATGAATTATCTACCGGACCTATGTTTCCCGAAATTTGAGTTCAGATTTAGAATTCAAGAAAACAAAACATATATATTCGACGAAATCAGAAAATCATGGATTGTGTTAAGTCCGGAAGAGTGGGTTAGACAAAATCTACTAAAATTTCTTATTGAAAATTATGCTTATCCCTCATCTTTAATTGCCGTAGAAAAATCCCTAAAAATTGCAGACAAAACTCTACGATTTGACGCTCTTGTTTTCGACCGAAAAGCTAATCCATTAATGCTTATAGAGTGTAAAGCTACAGAAGTAAAATTAACACAAAAGGTTTTTGACCAAATCTGGATTTACAATTACGAAGTCAATGCTCCGTTTTTTTTGGTAACAAACGGTGTGGCTTTTGTTATGGGTTCTTGTTTTAAAGATAAAAAACCGGAATTTTTTTCTGAAATTAAGGACTATAATTCATTATTATCATTAATTTCCGAATGATTCTAATTTGTTTTTACGTCATAATTAATTTGATTATCATTAGGTAGAGACATGTTTAAGTCGGCAATATTTCGAGAGACAGGGACTCCGTATTCCGGTTGAACATCATCATCATTACAGGCAGTAAATCCCAAAACTGCAAGCAGTGATGCTATAAAGAAACTCAAAAATTTAAAAAATTTCCTATTCATTTTTTACTTTTTTATTAACTGATAAAATCCAACATCAACAAAACGATTTTCGATTTTTTTCCATTCTTTTAAAATACCTGTCAATTCAAATCCAAATTTAGTAAATAATTTTACACTGATGGCATTTTCACTTAAAATATTACACCAAACCTGATGTAAATCCAAAATATTAAAGCAATAACTCAAGCATATTTCGAGAGATTGAGAAGCTATTCCAAGGTTTTGAAATTTTTTATCTATAATAATTCCAATACCACAACGACTATTTGCAGGATCAAACTCAAACAAATCAATTATTCCAATTTGTAAATTAGTTTTTTTTTTGCAAATAATCAATCTTAATTCCTTGTTTGTGTAAATATCATAAATCGAATTTTCAATATGTTGTTTCAATTGCCATCGTGAGTATGGGGCTTTGGTATCGCTAACAAACCAATATTCCGGATTATTCTCAATTTTATATAGGAATTCCAGATCTTCAGGTTCGGGTTTACGAAGAAAAATATTTTTATTTTCTAATCTTGCCCCAAATTTTTCCATGATTTCAATATTATGAATAAATCTTGAATTATTTTATAATCTTTGGCATACATAATATTTCGAGAATTTATATTTTCTATGTTCTTATCTTTTTCATTAAGCAAATCAGCCGTAGTAAAAACCCCCTTTTTTATTTTTGGTAGAAAAGTAGTATCTATATTTTTATCATAATAAGCAACAAATGATTTATTTCCTTGTAAAATGTTCAGCAAATTAACGAATGCACGCCAGGGTTTACGAATAAAGAATATTAAAATTGGGAAAAACATTAAAATTACCAAAGAAATAACAAAATCAAGCACTCTCTTGTTCCTTTTATTTTCAGGCTTTATGATGCTGTTAATATCTATATTATAAAGTTCGGCTGTAGTATTTATTGAATTACTGCCAATGACAGAAAAACCGTCAGGACTGGCAATTTTATAGTCTAATGCAGAATTGTTCAGACTTAACATTGTTTGAATAATTTGTTGTGCTGTTAGATCTTTTGAACAAAAAATAATCTCATCAATTTTATTTATTTGAATTATTTCTTCAAGCTGAGATAAGTTGCCTGCAAAAAAATCATTATTTTCTGAATTTTCGTTCGGATTTACAAAAGCAACGATTTTAATTCTTGGATTTTTATTGTTCAACTGTACTATCAAATCTTCACTCTCTTTTTTACTTCCAACTATTGCAACACGTTTTTTTTGCGGATAACTCACTTCAAACACACTTCTGCCTGTTATTCCCAACAAAAGTCTCGTTAAGGGAAGCAGTAAAATTGTCCAGGCAGACCCCAAAAGTATCAGAGCTCTCGAAAATCTGTACTCAACAGGTAACAACGAATACAAAGCTAAAATCATTATTGTACCGGCAAGAATTCCTCTGTAAACATTCTTAATCTTTACCGGACGATCATAGCCTCCAGAAAAAAGCAATGAAAATAACCAGATTAAGACATAGCCGGCAAGAGCATAATACAACAGTTTTTCAGGATAGTAATCTTTTACACCATGAGTTAACTCAGCCCATAGTGGTGTTAATACTAAAAATCCCGATATAATTATTGTTGCATCAACAAGAGGAGTGATTATGCTGCGCCCAAAACGATAGAATATAGCCAGTAATGCCCTGAAATATATAGCCAGCTTTATCATAGCTATCATAATACCGGCGTTTCTTCCCGAAAAATGCTTCTTAGCAAAAATTATCATGGCATTATAGAACACCACAACATAATTTATACTTCCCTTTTTTGTGCTTTCTCCTTTGTAGTGAATTATTGTTGTTCCCGGGAAATAGTAATTGTTATACCCGGCCTTGATTATTCTGTATGAAATGTCAATATCCTCGCCGTACATAAAAAAACTTTCATCAAGAAGGCCAATTTCATCCAGAACACTTCTACGTAAAAGCATAAATGCACCACTAAGAACATCTATTTTGTGTATCTCGTCTTTGCTTAAATAATTTAAATGATATTGACCGAAGCGACGCGAATTTTTAAAAATTTTTGATAACCCAAAAATTTTATAAAATGCCACTTCAGGTGTTGGCAAGCCCCGTTTTGATTCCGGCAGAAAACGACCTTTACCATCTATCATTTTAACTCCCAAACCCCCAGCGTCAGGATGAGAATCCATAAAATCACGAACTAACTTAAATGTATATTCCTGTACTACAGTATCGGGATTTAGCAATAGAACATACTCCCCCTTACTTTCGCGTATAGCTTGATTATTGGCATAAGAAAAACCGTAATTTTTTTTATTCTCGATTAATATCACTTGCGGGAACTTCGATTTCACCATCGCACAACTTCCGTCAACCGAGTTGTTGTCAACGACAAAAACCTCACAATCACAATGTTCCGCTGCAGCAAGTACCGAAATTAAACATTGTTCGAGAAAATGTTTTACATTATAATTTACTATTATTACACTTAATTTCATTACTTTGCAAAAATAAAAAATTCTTTTGGATACTTATTGAATTCTTATCATTTCCGATAAAACTAAATTTGTATCAAATTATTTTTTATTTTTATGAAAATTTTAATTTTTCGCATCTGTTGTTCTGTTAACCAAAAATTCTAAAATTATGGAAAGTTTCTTAAGCAAAAGTTTATTTATTGCCTCCTATTTTATTGTTTTTAATATTTTTTTCCCTAATTCATCAAATGAAAATAATTGCAGGAATAAGGATAAAAATAATTATGAAAAAATGTGGCAAGAAGTACAAAAATTTGAAGCAGAGGGACTTCCTAAATCTGCTTTGGCAAAAGTCAACGAAATTTACAACCTCGCCATTAAAGAAAAAAATAACGAACAAATCATTAAAGCCGTTATTCACAGATTAAAATACATTGCCATTACGGAAGATGAAGGACAAGTTGCGGTTATAAAACAACTTAATCAGGATATTACTGCTGTAGAACAGCCTGCTAAAGCATTTTTAAATTTATTACTTGGAATAACTTATCTTGAATATTACAATTACAATTCATATATAATAAACCAAAGGTCTGTAACCTCTGAATTCGAAAATTCAGACTTTAAAACCTGGGATAAGAATAAATTCAAAACCGAAATAATCAAAAATTTTAACCTTGCTCTACATGAAAGTCTAAAATCAATTCCCATCAATGAATTTCCTGAATTAATAGAATACGGCGATGAATCAGCTTCGAGATATCCAACTGTTTTCGACTTTATATGCAGTTATATTATTCAAAATCTTCAAAGCAGAAATTATTACTATTATTATGGGAGTCCGGACACTGATAAAAGTATTACAGAAACCGGATATTTTTCTACTGCCAATGAATTTTGTCTTTTCCCAATTCCCGAGGACTCTTTAAATTTCAATGTAAATATTTTAAGAATTTATCAAAAATGGTTATCAAACCGAATATCTGACACTAAAAACTCTGAAGCTCTTGTGGTTGCAGATCTTTCAAGATTAAAATTTTTGAAAGAAAATGTAAAATCCAACAAAACTAACAGCTTTTATGAAAAATCTCTGTTAAATCTTCACGAAAGATTCTACAAAGACTCCATTCTAATTTTAATTGATTATAATATTGCAGAATATTATTTTAATCTTTCAAACTCATACATACCATCAGATCTAACAACAAAAAAATACGCAGGTTATCGAAAAACAGCTTGGGAACTTTTGAATAATGTAATTGAAATGTATCCAAAATCACAATATATAAATCAGTGTATAAACCTTAAAAATACTATAGAAAATAAAGAAATTTCCTTCGAAACCAAAAACTCTTCACCGATAGGAAAATCTTTTCCAATAAAAATCAACTACAGAAACTTCGACAAAATCTATTTAACTGTTTTAAATGTGGATTACTTTAAGTTTCTTGACTTAAAAAGATCATATTATGACGAGAATTATTACAAAGACATTTTAAAATTCTCAAAAACAGTAATTTCAAATCGAGAAATTGTACTACCACCTGCTGACGACTTTAATCAACATTCCACAGAATACCTGATGGAACCGCTCGAAAAAGGTTTTTACATAATAATATTACATGCAACCCCCTCGCTTTCAAGTAAAAATAATCTGGTTGCACAAAACAATATTTTTATAACAGATCTTACAATTACAAAATTCAAATCAGATATAAATCAAAATTATTTATACATATTCAACAGCAATACCGGGAAACCTATTTCAAATGCAAAAGTAGTGTTATATAAATATGAGTACTCGTATGTTAAAAGAGATTACATATACGAAAAATTTGATGAACTAACATCAGACGAAAATGGAATCGTTCCTGTTAATAATAATAAAATTGATAATTACTATTCGAATATCAGAATAGATGTAAGCACCACGAATGATTTTTATTCGGAAAGTTCATATATCTATAAAGATAATGAATCAAAAGAGTCAACCCGAACTTTTGTAAAACTGTTCACTGATAGAGCCATATACCGCCCGGGTCAAACAGTTTATTTCAAAGGAATTTGTACCGAATTCAAAAATGGTAATCATACTTTACTAACCAATTACACAACAACTGTTTTCTTCAAAGACGTTAATTATCAGGTTGTTTCGGAGCTTTCATTAAAAACTAACGAATTTGGCAGCTTTAACGGAAGTTTTCAAATTCCAACCGGAGTGCTAACCGGAAACTTTACTATAGAAACCCATGGAGGCAGCATTGCAATAAAAGTAGAAGAATATAAAAGACCTAATTTTGAAGTTGAATTTATACCTATAGAAGGTGAATATAGAATAAATGACAGTATTTATGCGGAAGGTATAGTTAAATCTTATGCCGGATATCCGATTCCAAATGCAAAAGTAAAATATCGAATACAACGAAATCCATATTGGTGGTATTATTGGAAAGGAAATTTAAAAGCCGAAGAAATTGCGTTTGGAGAACTTACAACCGATGATAATGGAAATTTCAAAATCGGGTTCATTGCCTCTGCTGAAAATTTAGAAGAATTCAACAATTATATTTACTATGGCTATTCTATTTTTGTTGATGCAACCGACATTAACGGTGAAACTCAATCATCTTCAAAAACTGTATATGCTTCGTCCGTTGCTTATAGTCTCTCAACTGACATGCCGTCAATTGCTGAAATTTCAAAAATTGATACAATCAAAATCACCGCAACTAACGTAGCAGGATCATTAATTAACACTGTTGTTAACATCGAAATAGTTAAACTTCGCGACCCTGAATTATTACTTTCTAAAAGAATCTGGACACATCCGGATAAAAAACTTTACACAATTAACGAGTGGTATCAAAAATTCCCAGGCAACGAATTCGAGAGCGAAACAAATTTCGATAACTGGGGGATTGAAAAATCTGTATTTAAAACCAAATTTAATACCGAAAACCAAAAAATAAAATTGCCGGATACAAAAAAATGGCAACCCGGAGTATATAGGATAATTCTCCAATCTGTAGATAAATGGGGAAATGAGATTACACACGAACAAAATTTTGTTGTATTCGATCCCCGTTCATCTAAAATGCCTTATGTAGGCACCGACTTTTTCTATTGCAATAATAATTCTGCCGAACCGGGCGAAATGGTGAAAATATTTGTTGGTTCTTCATATAAAGATATTGATGTGTATTATTTTGTTAAAATTAAAAATGAAGTAAGCAAACCACAAACATTAAAAATTAATTCAGAAATTAAAAACATCGAAATTCCCATAACCGAAGATTGCAGAGGCGGGATTTCCGTTTATATGATGTTCATCAAGAATGGGATTTCTTATCAAAAAACATTTATTATTGATGTACCATACACAAACAAAATTCTTAATATCAAGTGGACTTCTTTCAGGGATAAAACTTTACCCGGCTCTAAGGAACAATGGAAACTGAAAATTACCGATACTTTTAACAAAATTGAAAGTGCAGAATTATTAGCAAGTTTATACGATGCCTCCTTGGATATTTTTGCTAAAAATTATTGGTATCTCGATTATAACAAATATTATCAGCCTTCATTTTATTTTGAAAGCAGATTAATGCAGACTGTGATTTCAACTTTATCTACCTATGAATTCTATAAAAATCCTCTACCTATAAACATTTATGATCCGATACTAAATCTTTTTGGTTACGGATATTTTTCCTTAGATTATTATCCTTATTTTGATGATGGAATTGTTACAAAACGAAGTAGAAACTATAACTTATTAAAGACAGAGTCCACAGGATCTGCAATGCCTGCCACAGCATTAAAAGATGAAGACGAAACATTTGCACGTGAAGAACAAGAATTAACCCTTAATGTTGATCAAACTGCTACCGGCATGGATATTCCCAAGGATGAAAATAACATGTCTCAAAAAATGCAAATCAGAAGCAATTTCAACGAAACAGCATTCTTTTATCCTAACTTACAAACAGATAAAAACGGTGAAATTATTCTGAACTTTACTATGCCGGAAAGTCTCACAAGATGGAATTTTATGGGATTGGCTCATACAAAAGATCTCAAAGTTGGAACAATTACCGCAAAAGTAGTAACCGCAAAAGAGTTAATGGTAGTACCAAATTTGCCGCGATTTTTCAGAGAAAATGATGAGCAAACAATTTCAATAAAAATCAATAATGTCGCTGATGAACAAATTTCAGGTACCGCAAAAATCGAGTTTTACGACGCGGTAACTTTAAAAGATATAACATCAGATTTTTTAAAAGATGATCAGGAAAAATCTTTTACTGCAAATTCAGGTCAAAGCATAAATAAAGAATGGAAAATAAAAATATCAGAAAAGTACAGTGCTGTTGGTGTAAGAATTTTTGCTATCGGTAAAAACCACTCAGATGGCGAAGAAAGAATTTTGCCTATTTTATCAAATAGAATGCTTGTTACAGAAGCTAAACCACTGCCGGTAAGAAAAGCAGGTGTTAATGAATTCAAATTCCAAAGTTTACTAAATTCAAATCAATCTAATACTTTAAAAAACCATCTTTTCACCCTCGAATTTACATCCAATCCCGCCTGGTATGCTGTTCAGGCACTACCTTACATAATGGAATATCCTTATGAATGTGCCGAACAAACTTTTTCGAGATTGTATGCAAATATGCTCGCAAGTCATATAGCAAATTCAAATCCTAAAATTAAAAGAGTATTCGATATCTGGAAGTCTTATCCGGATAGTCAGGCTCTTTTGTCAAATCTCGAAAAAAATCAGGAACTTAAATCCTTAATGATAGAAGAAACCCCCTGGCTACTCGACGGAAAAGATGAAACCCAAAGAAAACAAAGGATTGCACTACTCTTCGATCTCAACAGAATGAATACAGAAACTTTTTCGGCAATAAAAAAACTTAGTGAATTACAAACCACTAATGGAGGTTGGCCATGGTTTAAAGGAATGAAAGAAAGTTGGTACATAACACAACATATTGCTTGTGGTTTCGGGAAATTATCAAAACTCGGTGTTTCTGATATTCAAACCAATGCCACTATTAAAACAATGTCGGAAAAAGCTATCGAATTTATTGACTACGAACTTACTAACAGCTACAAAGAATTGAAAAAATACTGTAACGAAAACTGTCTTAAACAAGATAATCTCGACTATATACATATTCATTACCTTTATACTCGGTCGTTCTTCTTAGACAATTATCCTATAAAAAAATCTACACGCGAAGCTTATGATTACTACTTATCTCAAGCTGAAAAATATTGGAAAAACAAAAGTTTTTATATGCAAGGTATGATTGCTGTGGCACTGTATCGTAATAATAAAATTGCTGAATACGATAAAATTATTGCCTCATTAAAAGAACATGCCATTACAAACGATGAAATGGGAATGTACTGGAAATACGACAGAGGCTACTATTGGTATCAAGCACCAATTGAATCACAAGCTTTGCTTATTGAAGCTTTTGAAGAAAATAATCAAAATAAGACCGAAGTGGAAGAAATGAAAGTATGGTTACTAAAACAAAAGCAAACTCAAGATTGGAAAACCACAAAAGCTACAGTAGAAGCCATTTACGCTTTGTTAATGAGAGGTACCGACATACTTAACAACGATGAAATTGCAGTTATTACAATTGGCGAAATGGTTGTTGATGCATCTAAAGACCCCGAAATTAAAACCGAAGCCGGTACAGGATACTTTAAAAAATCATGGGATGGAACTCAAGTAAAACCTGAATGGGGAAATATAAGTGTTAAAAAGAATTCTAACACAGTTTCGTGGGGAGCTGTTTACTGGCAATATTTCGAACAACTTGATAAAATTAAACACTTTGAAGAAACACCGGTTAAAATTAATAAAAAATTATTTGTACAACGTCGCGAAAACGGAATGCCTGTGATTATTCCAATCGAAAAAGACAATAATCTAAAAGTTGGAGATAAAGTTACTGTAAGAGTTGAAATCAGAGTTGACCGGGATATGGAATATGTTCATCTTAAAGATATGAGAGCGGCCTGCTTCGAACCAACCGAATATATTTCCGGATATAGATACAATAATGGGCTCGGATATTATCAAAGTATTAGGGATGCCTCTATGAACTTCTTTATAGACTATCTTAGAAAAGGCACTTATGTATTTGAATATGAACTTATGGTTTCGCAAAAAGGTGTTTTCTCAAACGGAATAACAAGTCTGCAATGTATGTATGCTCCAGAATTCACCTCTCACAGCGAAGGAGTTAGAGTTGTGGTTAAATAATTAGAAAAAAACGCTCGCTTAAAAATTTAGAATGCGAGCGTTTCTTTTTTTTTTTTAAATATTATTTAAATAGGTATATTTTTTAAAGTTTCTACCAAAAAGTTCCAGAATTTTTCAACTGATGGAATATAAACTCTTTCATCGGGAGAGTGCGGAGAACGAATTGTAGGACCGAATGAAATCATGTCCCAATTTGGATAAGCAGCTCCCAAAATACCACATTCCAATCCTGCATGTATAGCTTTTATTTCAGGAGTTTTACCGTATAGTTTTTCATAAACAGTTTGCATAGTTTTTAATATTGGAGAATCTAAATTTGGCTTCCAGCCGGGATATGAACCATCAAATGAAACATTTGCCCCAATCAAATCGAAGATTGTTCCAATTTTGTACATAGTACCTTCTTTTGCAGTGTCAACCGAACTACGGACTAGACAATTTACCGTAAACTTACCGTCTTCGATTCTAACAATAGCCAGATTATTTGAAGTTTCGACCAATCCGGGCATGCTGTCGCTCATTCTTTCAACACCATGCGGACAAGCAAATGTAGCTTTGATAACTTTTACCATATCTTCCTGATTCATAATTTTTGCCGGCATATCGGTTTTTACAGCCTGCATCTTTAAATCAGGATCAGCAACTCCAAATTCGTTTTTATAAATATTTTCAAATTTTGAAACTTCATTTTCAAAAGAAACAGCTTCGTTCTGAGGCACAAGTACTATTGCAAAAGCTTCACGCGGAATAGCATTTCTTAAGTTGCCTCCACTTACTTTTGATAATTTTATATTAAAATGATACAAACAATGATTTAAAAATCTGAATAATAATTTATTTGAGTTAGCTCTTCCAATATTAATATCCATTCCGCTATGCCCACCTTTCAATCCTGTAATTGCAAGATTATAGGCAACAAATCCGACCGGAACATTAACTTCTTCGTAATTCATGCTAACATTAACATCTACGCCTCCTGCACAGCCTACGTAAAGTTCGCCTTCATCTTCGGAATCTGTATTTAATAAAATTTCGCCCTTCAAAATTCCATGTTCGATATTTTTAGCTCCTGTCATTCCCGCTTCTTCGTCAATTGTTAGTAGAGCCTCAATAGGACCGTGTTGCAAATCATTAGCTTCAAGAATAGCCATAATTGATGCCATACCTATTCCATTATCAGCTCCCAGTGTTGTTCCGTTTGCTTTTACCCATTCTCCTTCAATTCTTGTTTGTATTGGGTCTTTTTCAAAATCGTGAATTTTATCGGAATTTTTTTGAGGAACCATATCAACATGAGCTTGCAACACTACGCCTATACGATTTTCCATACCCGGAGTTGCAGGTTTTCTGATAATTACATTTCCGATTTTGTCTGTAAAAGTCTCTAAACCAAGGCTTTTGCCAAAATTCAATAAATACTCTACTAATTTAGCTTCTTTTTTTGATGGATGTGGAATTTGTGTTATCGCATGAAAATGTTTCCACACATTTTCCGGTTTTAATTTTAAAATTTCACTCATAATTCATTTTTTTTTAATTTTGACATAATTTTTGAGCGTATAAAATTACAATTTTTAATTAAATGATTTTTAGAAAATGAATATGATTAATAAAATTTTAGTAATAATTTTTTCAATTATTACTCTGAACAATCTAAACCACAGCTATTCGCAAGAAAGTCTTATAAAGTGGATGAGTTTTGAAGATGCAATCAAAGCTCATAAAGAAAATCCAAAAACAATTTTTATTGATATGTACACCGATTGGTGTGGTTGGTGCAAAAAAATGGATAGAGAAACTTTCAGCAATCCCGATATTGCAAATTACATTAATACTTACTTTTATCCTGTAAAATTCAATGCCGAAAGAACTGACACCGTTGAATATAATGGAACAAAATATATAAATCCTAATTCCGGACCTCGCTCAAGCCATCAACTGGCTCAAGTTTTACTCAATGGAAGAATGTCGTACCCGACAATTGTTTATATAGATTTTGAAAATAATGTACACCCCGTGCCCGGATATATGGATGTTCAAAACATCGAACCCATATTGGTTTATTTTGCAGAAAGGTTAAACAAAAATTGTGATTATTCGGATTTCAGAGTTGACTTTTTCAACACTTTTTATCCTAACGAAAATTCCTATAATACAGCCTCAATAAACTGGATAAGTTTTGAAACTCTTGATAAAAAAATGAAAGAAAATCCAAAAAAGTTCTTGATTCTTGTTAATTCAAATTATAATAACAGCAGTAAAGTTTTACTCGGTTCTGCCCTAAAACATCCGGTAATAGCAAGGTTAATTAACGAAAATTTCTATTCTGTTAAGATAGATTATGATACCAACGACACTATAGTTTTTATGAACAATAAATTTTTTAATGAACAAAAAGCTCCTAATTATCCTCATCAATTGCCGATTGCACTACTTCAACCGGATATTCGTCTCCCCTCAATAGCATTTTTCGATAAAGATTATAATTATATTTTCCCATTGAGAGGATATTTTCCACCAAAAACACTTGAACGTTACTTGAAATTCATGATTCAGGATTTGCATAAAACCGGAGGAGACTGGCAAAAATTTAATCAAGAGTTTATTCCCGAAATAAAATAAAAAAGAGGCTTGAATAAGCCTCTTTTTTTGTGCCCAGGACAAGATTCGAACTTGCACATCCTTAAGGACGCCAGCCCCTCAAGCTGGTGTGTCTACCAATTCCACCACCTGGGCTTATCGTGAGTGCAAAAATATAATTTTTTTTTATTCCCACAAAAAATAATAAAAAAGTTAATATAATTTTTTCATATATTTTTTACTTTTACTAAAAAATTTATGCGAAAACAGATTATACTTTCCCTAATTTTTCTTCTTTGTTTAGTATTCGGAAATGCACAATCTCTTAAAAGCGGTTTTGACTGCAATGAATTTTTAACTGCTTTAAAAATTATAGCCTATCAGGTTGACACCCCTTGGACTGAAGTAAAAATTCCTTATCCGGAAAATTTTCGTTTAGATTATCGTTCTAATGAAACGGGATTAAAAAATCGCTGGGACTTATGGATTAAAGATTCTTCACTTGCCGTTATCAGCATAAGAGGCACAACTGCAAGTTCTGTTAGCTGGTTAGAAAATTTTTATGCCGCTATGGTTCCGGCTGAAGGAACTATTAAAATATCACAAAACCAAACTGTGCATTATAAACTTTCTAATGACCCAAATTCTACTGTACATGCAGGATGGTTATTAGGTTTTGCTCATCTTAATCCTGACATCGAAAATAAAATTGATTCATGTATAAATATAGGTTACAGAAATTTTTTAATAATTGGGCATTCGCAAGGTGGAGCCATTGCAAGCCTGCTTACTGCATCAATCCTAATTAAGCAACAACAAGGAAATTATCCGGAATGTATTTTTAAAACTTATTGCTCAGCAGCTCCTAAGCCCGGCAATATTAATTTTTCACGAGAATATGCATATTTAACAAAAAATTCTTTTGCTTTCAATATTATCAATGCAGCAGATTGGGTCCCGGAAACTCCTTTCAGCATTCAACGAACAACAGATTTTAACATGCCAAATCCAATTTCCGAAAGAAATAAATCTTTAAAAAACACTAGTCTAATTCAGAAAGTATATATTAATTTTAAGTATAAGTCTATAGAAAAATCACTTCAGAAATCTCAAAAAAAGTTTAAAAAGACTTTGGGAGACAATACATACAAATACGTTAAAAATAATCTCGATTATTATGAAAAACCGAAATTCAAAGATTGTAATTACTTCGTAACAGCAGGTCAAATAATTGTTCTATATCCGGATGAAGATTATTTTCAGCACTTTGACAGAAATAGTTCATTCATTCATCATAGCCTAAGAGCACATATTTATTTATTGAAAAAGCAATACAATTGTATGGAGTAAATTAAATGGTTTTTATTATTTGTCTAATCTCTTCCCATTTATTCTCTGACAATGTCGTTCCAACAACCTCAATTACTTTACCTGCCAACACAGAACCATATTTTGCTGAAACATCCAAAGGTTTATTATTGATTAATCCATATAAGAACCCAGCAGCATAATAATCACCCGCTCCTGTTGTATCAATAGGTTTAGCTTTTATTGCATCTACTTTGTACTTTTTATCTCCTTTTTTTACCATTGAACCTTCTGCACCAAGCTTAACAACAGCAATATCACACATAGCAGAAATCTTTTCAATAGCTTTATCTGGTTCCTTGCCTGTGAAAGCAAATGACTCTTCTTCGTTAGAAAATACAATGTTTACATATTTATCTATAAGATATTTCAAGAAATCTAGATTTTCCTGAACTACATTATACGAAGCAAGATCCAATGAAATGGTTAAACCATTTGTAAAAGCCATATCCATGGCTTTTTCTATTAAATATTGATTAAAAACAAGGTAACCTTCAATATGCAAAATATCATAACCGGCAAAGCTGAGTTCATTAATTTCATCCGCATTCATTTGAGAAGCAGCGCCCAAATAAGTTGCAAAAGTGCGTTCAGAATCTTTACTAACTAAAGCAATAGCTCTTCCGGAAGGAAAATCAGAATTTATCAGTTTTGTAAATACACCTATCTTTTTAATATCGTCTGCAAAAAATTTCCCAATATTATCATTTCCTACTTTTCCAACATATCCTGTAGATACTCCCAGCTTAGCAAGTGCTCTAATTGTATTTGCAGCAGATCCTCCGCTGACCATGAATCGGTTAAGCCCCTCGGTATGCTTCAAGACTTTTTCACTTTCTTCAAAACTTACTAACTGCATGCTACCTTTCGGAAGTCGCAGATCTTCAAGCAATTGATCGTTTTCCAATAATGTTAAAATATCCACAAGTGCATTACCTATTGCAATAATTTTAGACATGATTAAAAATTTTTTTAAAAATATTTTGCAAATATAAAAAACAATATTAATTTTGCAACGCAATTTTTCCTCCTTAGCTCAGTTGGTTAGAGCACCTGACTGTTAATCAGGGGGTCCTAGGTTCAAGTCCTAGAGGGGGAGCATAAACAGTCTGATAATTTCAGGCTGTTTTTTTTGCTCTGTCGCGTAAACAAACAAAACTAAGAACAAAAAAACATAAAAAAAATACAATTCTTACTGCCAAATTGTCAGTATAAATATTTTAACAAAAATTTAGCATAAGGTAATTAACTGATTTAAAGATACTTTTATAATGTTATTTATATATACTACCAAAAGGAATAAGTTTTGATGAAACATTATCGCTAACTTAAGTTTAACTAAAATTTTAAGGCTATGAAAAAGTTTGTTTTGGTTATTTTTTCGTTAGTAATATTTGGTAACCAAGGATTTTCACAAATTAGCATTAAAGACAAGATTGTTGAAATTCAAAGACAAAAAATTTTAGAAAAACGAAATGAAAATATTTCAGAACAAGAAACATCAGAAATGCCAAGGGAAAATGTAAAAGTAACAAAAGAATTTGATGAAAACGGAAATTTAATTCGTTATGATTCTGTTTACACTTATTTTTATTCAAACACAAAAACATCACAAAATCCTGAAGAAATAATGAAATATTTAGAAGAAATTGAACAAAGGTTCAAATTTCCGGGACAATCAATTTTTGACCAATTCTTCAACGATGATGAATTTTTCTTCAAAAACTACTATTCGGATTTTTACAACAAAGAAATAATCAAAGATTTTCAAAAACACAATGATTTCATTGAATCCCAAATAGAAATGATTAGGAAATTTCTAAATGAAAATTATTCTGACAACACGCAAAAACTGAATGGTAAAAAACTATAAAAAACGGGTTTAAACCCGTTTTTTTGTGGGCATAAAATTTGCTTTTTAAAATGGCATTAAATATCTTTGTCAATTATTAAAAAATTAAATAATGAAGAAATTTCTCTTATTTATTTTTATTCTTAGTCTAATAAGTGTCGCATATTCACAATCAGGAATAAATATATCAAACGAAAAAGTCATCGTAAACGGAAAAAAGTTTTATCGCCATAATGTAAATTCCGGTGAAACTATTTATTCACTGTCCAAAGCATATAAAGTTACTGAGAAAGATATAATTGACAATAATCCGGATTTAGCAAAATCACCATTGAAAGCCGGACAAAGTATACTAATTCCTGTAGTTTTTGAATCTGCTCCGAATAATGAAAATTATATTATTTACACAGTTAAACCAGGAGACACTCTTTACTCACTTTGCAAGAGATTCGGCATAACAGAAGAAAAATTTTATGAGATAAATTCAGATTTAAATCCATCAAAAACACTGAAAGTAAATCAACAAATTAAATTTCCTGCATCTGCAATTGATGAAAAAATAGAACAAAAAATAAGTGAAGGACAAAAAGATACTTCAAAATACATTTACCATATCATAGAAAAAGGTGAAACTGTTTATAACTTAACAAAAAAATTCAATGTTACCAGAGAAGAACTTCAAAGTGCTAACCCTGATTTTGACGGAATAAAACTTAAAGTTGGAGAAGTCATTTTAATTCCCAGAAAAAATTCACCTAACGAATTTGCTCTGAGTATAAATCAACAAAACACCTACAAAACCGGAAAAGTTACAGATAATAAAAACTCCGACAAATGTGATTCTCAGAACTGGTATAAAAACGGAAATGATTTTGAAATTGCTATTTTATTACCATTTGAAGTAAATTCCAACATACAATCATTAATAAATCAGGAAAATCGTAAACAAGAACAAAGACTGCACACTATTACAGAAAAAATCATTTCATTTTATTCCGGAATTTTGGTAGGATTGGAGTATTTTTCAGATAAAAATATAAATCTAAAAATAAAGGTTTACGATACAGGAAAAGACAATACTTTTATCAAAAAATTAATTGACGAAAACAAATTTGCAAAAACAGATTTAATAATCGGACCTGCATTTAATTCTCAAGTTGAATTCATAAATAATAATTTATATAGGAATGACTTGTATTACATAATTCCATTTTCATCTAACCAAAGAATTATACAAGAACATTCAAATAATATATTTTTAAAGTCAACAGATAATTTTATTGCAGAAGCAATTGCAGATTATGCTGCAAACAACCCTGAAAGCAGATACATTGTAATTCAAGGGAATACAGAAGATGAAAATCATAAATCCCAGATTTATTATGATGCCATAAAAAGTAAAAACAATAATCTAAATTTAAGTTTCATCAGATTTTCAGGAAGTAATTTAATGGAATTATCATCAAAAGTTAATAAGGATGTTGAAAATGTTTTTATACTTCCGTTTAATGTTAACAATGAAACCCAATTTACAAGAATACTATTAAATCTATTTAATCTCAAAGATTATCAAATAAGATTAATAGCGGACAAATCTCATCTTGATTACGAAACAATAGATCCGAATTATTATGTAAAAACCAATTTTACGTATTTCTCAAATAGTTACATTGATTATTCTAACCCTGAAACTAAAACATTTATTTCAAAATATAGAGATGTTTTCCTGTGTGAGCCTGATGAATTTAGTTTTCTGGGTTATGATGCAAGCACTTTTTTGATAGACAAATTAATAAAATATGGTAACACTTTTGGAGAATGTTTTAATAACAGCGTTACCTATGATGGATTAGGTGGTAATATTTTTTTAAAAAGATACGATAATTTTGCCAACTACTCTTACGTTAATAAAACCGTTTATTTATATTCTTTAACTCCCGATTATACTTTTATTAAAATTCACCCCTAATTTTTAGCATTTTTTTGAAATTTTAAGCAACTTTTTATTTTTTTTTCGTCAATTAATCAGCGAAAAAGTTGTTTATTAATTTTTTTTTCATATTTTCGCAATATGACAAGATTTAAAGGAGTAAAATTCTTGTAGTTAAAACATAAATTACTAACTATGAAACAAATTATTTCATTATTTGTATCTGTTTTCATTTTGACAAGCGCTTTTTCACAGGCAAAAATGGAGTTCAGAGACGTAAAAATTATTGATTCCGGTAAAAAGACAGTTTATTTTCAAATAAAAGGACTCGGAGAAGATGAAAATGAACGGAACCAAATGTTAAATAGATTACTAGCTGATTCAAAAATATACGAAGGCAGGATTTTCACAAGCTCCTTTAATCGCACTAGATGTCAATTGATATTAGATATTGATATTGAGCCGGAATATATAAGAAATATATTACTTAAAAGTGGATTCGATTTTGAATTTTCCTCTGTTTCGATTGATGGAAAATTTTTAGAAGTAGACATGCCTACAATAAAATCACCATTCTACTACCCAAGCAAAGATTTTCCAAAACCAATATATACAGGAGACAAGGAAAAAGATGCTGAAACTTACGAAGCATTAAAAGTAGAATGGATTCAAAAAAACAAGAAAGAATATAATTCTCAGATGAAAAAAGGAACGGCAGAATTGCCTATTATTATTCCAAAAGAACAATTCGATAGTTTTACTGCTGAAAAGCAAGCTAAAATACTTTCACAACCAAATAATTACGTTGTTAAATAAAGAAACAAAATGGCCATGATAAAAAAATATATCATTTCGTTAATAATTGCGATTATAGTAACATTTTCATTTTCGGTAAAAGATATATTCGCTTGTACAGGAGGTACATTAGCAGGCAATATCACTCCCGGCTCTAATTGGCAAACAATTTCAGGGGTTCAAGCCGGAGATTATTTCACTTTCACAATTGGTACAAACGAGGTCATTATTTTTTCATTTTGCCAGGGCGGAGGTTCATATTTGAATGACCCTAGAATTGAAATCATGAATAATACAGCTACAATGTCCATAACATTTAATGATGATCATTGTGGCTATGGTTCAGAATTGATTTGGGTTTGCCCTGCATCAGGAACATATACAGTAGGATTTTATCAATTTGGATGTCTCACAAATGGAACTGCATTAGGGACTGTTGCTTATAAATTGATGCCCACACCAACAGAACAAGACTGTTTAGGGGCAAGACCATTATGTACAAGTTTCACAAATCATCCTCAATCCTATTCAGGAACAGGACATTATTATGATATTTACAATTTTAATGCTCAGCAAGGAATGCCTATTCCAACAGATAACTGCCCAAATTGTTTGGTTACAGGCGAAAGAAATAATGTGTGGTACACATTTACTGCACAAACAGCCGGCAACTTAGCATTTACCATTACACCTCATGTATCTTCGGATGATTACGATTGGGCATTATACAGCTTAAACGGAGGTGTAACTTGTCTTGATTTAATTGATTGGGCTGCTCATCCACCGGTTAGTTGTAACTACTCTTACGGAGGAAGTGGCACGACAGGAATTGGAGCGGCAGGATCATCAAATTGTGTTGGCCCTGTTGAGGATGTCCTTTGGAATAGCACTTTTCCTGTAGCAGCAGGCTCTACTTATGCCCTGATAGTTTCTAACTTTAGTTCTACCCAAAATGGTTATACAATAAATTTTGGGGCAAGTACTACCCAGATTCTCGATAATGTCGGTCCATCATTACAAAGTGTTGTTTATCCTCCATATTGCGGATCTCCATCACTCACAATACAATTCAGTGAAGGAGTCTGGTGTCAAAGCATTCAGCCTTCAGATTTCCAATTAATTGGTCCTAATGGCACATATTCTATTGTTAATACCTACAGTGCTGTTTGTATGGCAGCATCATCAAACACATACTCAGGCACCTGGTATGATAATATCTGGACACTTGAACTGGGAGATTATCTTTCAAATCCGGGAGATTATTCTTTGATTTTAATATCCGGAACTGTAACAGATAAATGTGACAATACAAATATTGGAAGTTTATTACAATTTACAATAACAGGGCTTTCAGCAGATGTTGATATTATTAGTCTTGCAGGATGTGATGGTCAGTCAAACGGTTCAATAAGTGTTTCAAATTTCTCGGGAGGAACAGCACCATATTCAGTTCAGTGGTCAGGTCCTAATGGATTTACTTCAACTGCCACTACAATCAGTAATCTTGAAGCCGGCACATATACAGTAACTGTAACTGATATCGATGGAATTTGCGAATATGTAGAATCAGTTGATTTAACCGGTTATCCGGCAATAAATCCTACAGCCTCCAATAACGGACCTTTATGTGAAGGATCCACGTTAAATCTCACCGGAGGCTCATCTGTGACGGGAGTTTCATACTCATGGAGCGGACCCGATGGATTTACATCTAACCAACAAAATCCATCAAGAACAAATGCAGATATTAATATGTCGGGCACATATTCTCTTACAGTTACAGATTCACATGGATGTACTGCTATTGCTCAAACTGATGTAATAGTCTATGATGTTCAAAACGTATCAATTACAACCAGTAGCCCTTATTGTCAGGGAGACGATATTACACTTAACGCTACCACAATTGTTGGAGCAAGTTATTCATGGACAGGACCAAATGGTTTTACATCAAATAATGAAGATCCGATTATTACTAATGCTCAGACTACAGATTCAGGATTATATTCAGTTACAGTTACCGACGCTAATTCGTGTACTGCAACAGCAAGTACAAATGTAATTGTAAATCCGGCTGTAAATGCTACACTTACCGGAATCGATCCATTGTGTCATGGTCAAGCAACAGGACAAATTAGTGTATCTGTAACAAGTGGAACTGCACCTTACAGTTTCACGTGGAATAATGGGTCAAATAATAATCCATTAAATAATATTCCTGGAGGAGTTAATTATTGCGTAACAATTCAAGATGCCACAGGATGTTCATTTTCAGCATGTCATACTTTAACAGATCCTTCTGCAATTGTTGCAGATGTTTCAACAGTACCAACACAGTGCGGTTATCTACAAGGAGAAATTAATGTAACAGTTTCCGGAGGAGCTGGCGGATATACTGCACAATGGACAGAAGGACACTCAGGTCTGAATATTACAGGATTACATCCGGGCAATTATTCAGGAACAATTACTGATGCGAACGGCTGCCAGTTGGTTGTAAGTGCAAATGTTGGGTTCTTTGGTGCAGGAACAGCTTCCGTAACCCAATTACAAGACGTAAAATGTTATGGACAAACTACCGCTGTTCTGCAAGCTGATATGACAGATGCAACAGCTCCTCTTACATATACATGGTCGGTAGCAGGACAAACAACTCAAACTATTTCGAATCTTGGAGCAGGAACATATTCTGTTACAATTTCTGATGTATATGGCTGTACAGGTTCTGCAACACATACTGTTACTCAACCTACAGAACTGAGTACAAATATGCAGACAACAAATGTTTTGTGCAAAAACGGAAATAATGGAAATGCTACAGTTACTGCTGAAGGCGGAGTTCCTCCATATATCTTCAACTGGTCTAATGGATCTGCCTCAAGTCATATTTCATCACTAACAGCCGGCACTTATATAGTTACTGTTACCGATTTAAACGGCTGCTCAACGACAAACACAGCTGTAATAACACAACCCGACAAAGATGTTAATTTATTACTATCAACAACAGATGTTTCATGTGCAGGAAGATATGATGGTATTGCAATAGCTACAGGAGACGGTGGAACTGCTCCATATCTAGTATATTGGTATCAGTTTGGTCAGTTACTTGCAACAGGATCGCAAGTTACAAGCCTGCGTTCAGGAAACTATTCAGTAGAAATATTTGATGCAAATTTATGTAAAGCCAGTGCTAACTTTACAATCAACGAACCCTCAGAAATGAGTATCGGAAGTGAAATGCATCAAGTATCTTGCAGAGGCTTCAACGATGGTATGATTTCTGTCTCAGTTGTAGGTGGAACACAGCCATACACATATAAGTGGAACACAGGAGACACTGTACATGTTGTGAATAATTTGAAAGCCGGACAATACTTTATAACTATTTCCGACGCTAACGGATGTAATAAAACTTTAGGAATTATGATCCCTGAAAATCCAAAACTCTGTCTTGGAATACCTGATGCATTTACCCCCAACGGTGACGGAATTAATGACACATGGATTATAGAGTACATTGAAATGTATCCGGCCGCTGTGGTTAATGTTTTTAACCGCTGGGGACAATTACTTTATCAAGGAAGAAGCGGTAGTGATCCATGGGATGGTAAATATAAAGACAAATTTGTTCCTGCTGGAGCATATCAGTATGTAATTGACTTAAGAAATGGTATGGAACCATTCACAGGTGTTGTCGTTGTAATTTACTAACCAAATAGTTTTAAAACTTAAAAAATAGAAGGCTTGTTTAAGCCTTTTATTTTTTATTCGTATGTAAGTATTTTTTTTCTAATTTTACAACCTAAAAAAATTAAAGCATGAGTAGTTTTTTAGATAAATTAAGAAATAACAGGCTATTTTCTTTTTTGCTCAGCAAATTCTTTCTGATAAATTTTTTTGGAAGTATTGCAGCCGTAATAATTATTATAATAATTGTCAATTTGGCACTTAAGTGGTACACACATCATGGAGAACAAATAAGTGTTCCGAATATAATTGGAGTGGATGCTGATGAAGCAATTCAAATTATTGAAGAAGAAGGTTTTAAGTATCAAATAATTGATACAATTTATGATAATAAGCAAAAGAAAGGAGCGGTTGTTGATCAAAACCCTAAACCTGAATCTCTTGTAAAATCAGGGCGTAGAATTTATCTTATTGTGAACAGCCGGCAAGATGAATTAATTTCAATGCCTCAACTAATCGGTCTGACTCTTAGACAGGCAAAAAGTATAGCTGAAAATTACGGACTGGAAATTGGAAACCTCCGATATGTTCCTGATATTGCAGTAAATGTGGTTATAAAACAACATTATAGAGGAAATGAAATAGAAGCCGGTAAAAAGATTAAAAAAGGAAGTAAAATTGATTTAATAATAGGGCTCGGCTTAAGTGACCAAACTACGACAGTCCCGTCTTTAATTGGATTAACCTACAAAGATGCCAGCAAGTTACTTCTGGATATGTACTTAAATGTTGGAGCAGTTGTTTATGACAATACTATAAAAACCAAAAGGGACTCTACAAATGCAAAAGTATATCGGCAAAATCCATCCCCAAAAACAATAAATGAAGTAAATTTAGGTTATAATATAGATATTTGGTTAACTACCGACAGTAATTTAATTTCTAATTCTCAAGAAGAAGAAACAAATGAATAAAACTAAATTTTAATCAATAGCAAATTATGAGTAGAATTTTAATAACAATTTGTTTAATCATAATTACAACAACAAAAATAAGTGCTCAGGAATATATTTTTGATATTGGGAATCCAATTTTAAAAGAATATTCTAAAAAATATTTTAAAGCACATGGTAATGTAACTACAAAAAACTCTCTAACACAATCATTAGATTTGCCATTTTATGATGATTTCTCAAATTCATTTATATATCCCGATTCATCGAAATGGATTGATAAATATGCATTCATAAACAATACCTATGCAAAAAAAACAATAAATATCGGAGTGGCAACTCTTGATGCGATTAATCAATTTGGAGAAGTGTATCCATATTTACCTTCATACAGTTCAGCAATTGCAGATAAGCTAACGTCAAGGCCAATTAAATTAAATGTAGTTCCCGAAGATTCTGTATATCTAAGTTTTTATTATCAAGCCGGCGGTTATGGTAACAATCCTGAATTAAAAGATTCTCTAGTACTACAATTTAAAGCCCCTGATATAGAATGGACGAGCGTTTGGCATGCAGCTGGAGGATATTCAACTGACACATTTAAATTAGTAATGATTCCTATTTCGGATACACGCTGGCTTGTTGATGGTTTTCAGTTTAGATTTTTAAATTATGCAAGTGTGAGTACCAACTACGAACCCAGCTGGATAAGTAATTGTGACCATTGGCATATTGATAATGTTTATCTCGATACAGCAAGAAATTGGTTTGACACTCTGCCCAACGATGCTGCTTTTGTAACAAATTTCACTTCGATGATTAAAGATTTTGAATCAATTCCTTGGCATCACTACAAATCATTATCTAACAAACAAGCTATAATAAAGGACACCCTTTACTTTGAATATAACAACAGTTTTCCGACAGATGTTTTAAATATCAACAGAAAATTCGAGATTGTTGATTTATATTCCGGTAATACTTTAGCAGCCGAGTATGATGATAATGAAAACATCCAACCATTATCAACAATAAAATACGCAAAACCGGTTAATTTCGTTTATAACTCTACATCGGAAGATTCAGCAAATTTTATAATAAAAGGTTTTTTAGGCACAGATGTTATTCAGCAAAGAAATATTTTTCGTTGGAACGATACTATTCGATATCATCAAAAATTTTATAATTACTACGCGTACGACGACGGAACTGCAGAAAAAGGATACGGTATAAGCGGAGTTAATACAGCATATTCCAGTTTGGCATATCGTTTCACGCCCCTTATGCCAGATACGCTTAGAGGTGTTTTTATTTATTTTAATCATGTTATGAATAACGGAAATCAAAAATATTTTTATCTAACTGTTTGGTCTCATAAAAATGGTTTTCCGGGAGATACATTGATAAGAATGGAAGGAGTGCGACCTGAATTTAATGACGAAATCAATGGGTTTGTCTATTATACGCTAAGTCGTCCTATTTATATAGATACGACCTTTTATATTGGATGGACAAAAACCACCGACGATATGCTAAACTGTGGTTTCGATGTAAATAATATTGCTAATCAAAATTTATTTGTAAATATCACGGGAGAATGGCAACAGTCACAAATTCCGGGAGCGATAATGATAAGACCTGTTTTTGGGTATGAACCTGCAATGACTGTAGTTAGTCCCACTACTAGTTCGTTTGCGATATATCCAAATCCTGCCAGGGATGTCATATTCATTGATACAGAAAAGGAATTTGAGTACATCGAAATTTTTGATATAAATTCCAGAATCGTATTAAAACAAAAATTTGCTCAAAATCTCGATATCTCAACTCTTGAAAATGGGATTTATTTTGTAATGTTAACATCTAAAAACAAATCAGGCTCTGTACAAAAACTTTTTATTACAAGATGACAGAATATACAAAAGAACCTGAAGAATTATCCGAAGATTTTGAACAATCTGAATTATACGAGCATCATAGGCTGGTAGTTGAGCCCGGACAAAAATTAATGCGTTTGGATAAATATCTTGTTTGCAGACTTGCCTCAACATCGAGAAACAGGATTCAGAGTGCTGCAGAAGCCGGAAATATTTTAGTAAACTCTAAACCGGCAAAAAACTCCTACAAAGTAAAACCTGGTGATGTTATAAGCATAGTTCTAAGTTTTCCAAAATCCGAAAAAGAGTTAATCCCACAAGATATACCTATTAACATAATTTATGAGGACGATCATATAGTGGTTGTAAACAAAAATCCCGGGATGGTAGTCCATCCAAGTTTTGGTCATTATGAAGGTACGCTTGTAAATGCTCTTGCCTATCGTTTTCAAAACATGCCGGGCTTCGAAGGGGATGTGCCAAGACCAGGACTTGTTCATAGAATAGATAAAGACACTTCGGGTATATTAGTTGTAGCAAAAACCGAATTGGCATTAAATAAACTTGCGAAACAATTTTATGACCACAGTTGCAAACGGTCTTATATTGCTCTTGTTTGGGGAAATTTACCCAACGACAGTGGCACAATAACCGGACATGTTGGAAGAAATTTACATAACAGAAAAATTATGGATGTATTTCCAGACGGTAGTCATGGAAAAGAAGCCATAACACACTACAAAGTTCTGGAAAGGCTTGGATATGTTAATCTGGTTGAATGTCGTTTAGAAACAGGGCGTACACATCAAATACGTGTACACTTTAAACACATTGGTCATCCGCTTTTTAATGATTGGGAATACGGAGGAGATAAAATTTTAAAAGGTACTAATACCACTAAATATAAGCAATTTGTTCAAAATTGTTTTGAAATTTGTCCTCGTCAAGCCTTACACGCAAAATCACTTGGATTTATTCACCCTGCAACTGACGGTGAAATATTTTTTGATTCGGAAATTCCTGAAGATATGGCTAAATGCATTCAAAAATGGAGAGATTACATCTCAAATCGGATATAACAGATTAATCCTCCCGACAAGCTGGACGATCTTTGTACTTTTGCAATAAATATCTTCTAAATTCACGTTCGGTTTGATAAAAAGCTGCAACTTTTTGTATAGGCAGTACTTGTTTAAATTTCTGATAATATTGATTTTCGAGTTTTGTTCTTTCTTCCTTTATTGCGAACAATCTATCTAATTTTGTTTCTAACTCTTTGTCAGATAATGCTTTTTTGGGAGATTTAATTTCTCGCATTATTTTATGTTCTTCGACAAAAAGATTATCCATTTTTGATGTAAATTCGTTATAAACGGGCCAAAAATCCTGTGCCTCTTTAACTGTCAAATTGAGGCGATCACTTATAAAAGCAATCTTTTCGGATTTTATTTCATCGTCTTCCATGATACATTTTCCTTTCTGGTCCTGAGGAAATCCCCAATTTGACAATATCAAAAACACAATGATTAAACTAAAAGATATACTTTTCATGATTATATTTTTATTCGTTTAACAATTCATATTCTATATAATAATTAACTAAATAATCTTCCAAATCTATTGCAGTTAAATTATTTTCATCCGAAATTTGATTCTCGTTGTAATAATTTTCCATGTAATCCATGATTAAAAGTTGATCATTATAAATATCATCATAATAAATCTCGGCATATGAATATTCTATAATTTCGGATGTTTGTTCTTTTATTTCCTTTTTAACAACAAAAATATTTAGTACGGTTTTTACTGCAATAACTAAAACAATAATTGAAGCTGCCATATAAATATAAGGCAAAACAATATCATAAACTCTTGTTTTTGAAGATTTTGTTTTTTGTAATTTAGTCTTCAATTCATCCTCAAAGGAATTAAAATAATTTTCTGGAACTTTGAATACATCTTTTTTGGGTATGTCGTCGAGTTTTATCATAGCTATTATTTGACAATTGGTTACTTAATAGGTTTAATTTTCATTCAAATATTTCTCAATTTTATTTACCGCGTGATGATACGAAGCCTTCAAAGCCCCTACAGAAGTTTTAAGAATTTCACTTATTTCTTCGTATTTAAGGTCGTCATAATATTTCATATTAAAAACAATTCTTTGTTTTAAAGGTAATTTTAAAATAGCTTTTTGTAATTTTTTTTGCGTTTCATCGCCATCGAAGTATTCTGAACTTTCAATTTTATCAATTAGAGTATCTTCATAATCAAGAGCTGAAAAAACAAAGTATCGTTTCTTACGTTTTAGAAAATTAAGGCTAAGATTTGTTGCTATTCTATATAACCATGTGTAAATATTAGATTCATTGCGAAAACTTTCAAAATTGATATAAGCTTTTACAAAAGTATCCTGGAGTATATCATTTGCATCTTCATGAACAATAACAAGACGTCTGATATGTTTATAAAGTTTTTCAGAATGTTGTTTTACAACAAGCTCGAAAAACTTATTAAGATCATATTTTGAAATACTACTGTTATCCTGATAGTTATTCATTCAAATGTTACTTACGCTCAATAACCTTTAAGGCAGCTTTAACAATATTTTCAGCAGTAAGACCATATTTTTCCATAAGTTCGTCGGGGGTACCACTTTCACCAAATGTATCCATAACAGCAACTGCTTCCATAGGAATAGGATAGTTTAAAGCCATCACCTGAGCAGCTGTATCAAATATTCCGCCATTAAGCATATGTTCTTCTGCAGAAACCAAAGCTCCGGTTTTTTTCACTGAGTTTAAGACAGTTTGTTTATCAAAAGGTTTAATTGTGTGTATGTTAAAAAGTTCGGCGGAAATTCCATTTTGCAATAAAATTTCACAGGCTTCAATAGCTTTCCAAACAAGATGACCTGTTGCGATAATGGTAACATCATTTCCGTCGTACAGTTTTTGAGCTTTCCCAATTTCAAAAATTTGATCAGGATCAGTAAAATTTGGGACTGCCGGACGACCAAACCTAAGATATACCGGTCCTTGATAATCAGCAATTGCAAGTGTAGCAGCTTTTGTTTGATTATAATCGCAAGTGCAGATAACAGTCATATTTGGCAACATCTTCATTAATCCGATATCTTCGAGTATTTGATGGGTAGCACCATCTTCACCGAGAGTAAGACCAGCGTGTGAAGCACAAATTTTAACATTTTTATTTGAATATGCCACTGACTGTCGGATTTGATCATAGACGCGTCCTGTTGCAAAGCCAGCAAAAGTACCGGCAAACGGAATTTTACCGCCAATAGTTAAACCGGCAGCTACTCCAATCATATTTGCTTCAGCTATTCCGCATTGAAAGAATCTTTCGGGAAATTCTTTTTTAAAGGCGTCCATTTTAAGTGAGCCGGTAAGATCTGCACATAAGGCTACTACATCTGTATTTTTTTTCCCAAGCTCATAGAGGCCGGCTCCAAAACCGCTTCGAGTATCTTTTTTTTCAGTAAAAGTATATCTTGCCATCAATTAAAATTTTAAAAATTTTCAACTATAAAATCACCTGATTTCACTCTAAATTTATATTCAACAGTTTTTGCTGAACTGAAATGTTGCTTTTCTCTTATAATAAGTCTATAGTATCCGGGTTGCAATTTAAATTTATAATGGGATTGATCCGGAGTGATGTCAAATAGATTTGTCAAAACATTCCCTTCATCGTGAAGTAAGCTTGCATAGCAAGGATTTCTAAAATTAAATATCACTGTTCCGGGAGCAGGAATATCTAACTTCTTTGTTTTACTTTGCTCAATTTGAACTGCATAAAAATATGTACGTGGCATTGTAAGAATTTCTAGATCATACAATCCTGTAAGAACTTTTTGTTTTTTATCAGCATCAAGGATATAAATATTATGTTGAGGTTGTCCGCTTTTTTTTAGAAGCACTTTTATTTCACTGTTATAAGCGGTGTCGTT
Source organism: Bacteroidales bacterium Bact_19 (assembly GCA_001603595.1). Taxonomy (GTDB): domain Bacteria; phylum Bacteroidota; class Bacteroidia; order Bacteroidales; family ML635J-15; genus Bact-19. Next base: position 1,971 of record LUZK01000059.1, on the reverse strand, counting down.
TCCAATATTTACCCAAATTGTACCTTGAGGTGCAGGAACCTCAATAATATTTAAAACTCCCTCTTTTAACTTTATACTATCAAGATATACCGGTGGAATAGTATGTACTTTAAGGTCATAAACCGAAAGGATATCGAGGTAGATAGTATCGGGATTTCCACTTTTATTTAATGTATGCATATAAGTATATCTAACTTTTCCTGACAGATTATCATGAAAAGACATTGCAGCATTGGTTTCTGTCGGCTTTCCATATGTATCGAGCAAATTTACCTGAACACTTGTAAGATTTGTAACTTGACCAACAATTGTGTTAATAGCTTGTCTAAATTCTTGAGAATTAGCTGCATTATAATAATTACCTATGCAATTAAGCATGTCAACCTGTGAAATGTCAATATCAACACCAATAATATAAGGTTTTAGAACTACTCCTTTACGTTGCAATTCTAGACTCACCTCACAAGGGTTCCCTTTACACATTTCTATTCCGTCGGTAATGAGGATAATTATATTTCGACAATCGGAACATTCCGGGAAATCGTATTGCGATTGTCCTAATGAGTAAGCAATTGGAGTAGTTCCTTTTGCTTTTACATTTCGAATTTTCTCTCTCACATCAGATATGCTGTTTGGAGAAAACGGAACTTCAAGTTTTGAATCAAAGCAATCGTATAATTGATCAGGAGATTGATGTCCATAAATTCTTAATGCTACTTCAAGATTTTCTGATTTTTGAATTGTTTCGAGCGAATCGAGTAATTCAACCATTAATTGTTTTGACCTATTGATTTTATAATCTCCGTCCCAACGTTCCATCATGCTGGTAGAAGCGTCAAAAATAAAAAGGATTCTTGTGAGTTTTTTGGGTTCAGAAGACTTATTGTGAGGTTGTGCTATTGAAACTACACTTAATAACAAAAACAAAAAATTTATAATTATTTTTTTCAACTTGTAAATATTTTAGTAATCCCCTAATGTTTCTTCTAACTGAGAAAGAGCTTTTTCTAGTTGTTCATCATTTGGTGCTACTCCGTGCCACTTATGTGTTCCCATCATAAAATCTACACCCATTCCCATTTCAGTTTTCATTATTATAACTATTGGTTTTTTATTACCTGTCAAAGACTTTGCCATATTTATTGTCAATATCAAGTCTTCGATATTATTACCATTACATTCAAGAACAATCCAATTGAAGGCTTCCCATTTTTCCTTTAATCTGTTTAATTTTAGAACTTCTGTTACAGGACCGTCAATTTGTTGTCCGTTATAATCAACAAAAGCTATTAGATTATCTATTTCTCTTGCTTGAGCAAATTGAGCTGCTTCCCATATCTGGCCTTCTTGTATTTCGCCATCTCCCATCAAACAAAATACAAGTTTAGATTCTTTATTTAATTTTTTTGACAGAGCTGCTCCACAAGCAACAGAAAGTCCCTGCCCAAGCGATCCCGAAGCAACACGAACGCCTTCTAGATGTTCTGCTGTTGCAGGATGTCCTTGAAGACGAGAATTAATGGCTCTAAAAGTTGCCAGTTCTTTTATATCAAAATATCCACTTCGTGCTAATACACTATACCAGGCTGCAGAAGTATGTCCATTTGACAAAAAGAAAAGATCCTGGTTCTTTCCATCCATATCAAAACTTGTAGGATCATGATCCATAATTTCAAAGTACAGAACAACCATTAAATCCGTAACACCTAAAGAACCACCCGGATGCCCGGATTGTTTGGCATGAATCATTCTTAACAAATCCCTTCGTACTTGAGTTGCTATACGTTTTAAATTTTCAATATTATTTTCCATTATTACTTTTTTCGCAAAAGTACAATTTATTAGCTTATTTCAATTAATTTTAATCTGAGTTTTTTTAACCTTTTTTTAAAGAAAAACGAGAATTTCCATAAAATATTTTAATACCTCTTAAATTTCAAATCAAAATAATAATCTCCAGAAGTCTTCCAT
>LUZK01000058.1 GCA_001603595.1 Bacteroidales bacterium Bact_19 | reverse complement strand
CCGCCAAATTTTTAAAGAGACTGTCTCAAAAAGGCAGTCTCTTTTTTTTATTAATTCAAAAACATTTAATCTTTTGATAATTATTCTTTATCTTTTTTCTAAGATCAGATAACTGTATGGAGGATCATTTTCTAAATGATGCTCTTCATCAATGATTTTCCATTTACTCATATCTATTTCTGGAAAGAAAACATCTGCATCATAAGTTTTGTGAACTTTTGTTAAAAATATTTTGTCGGCAAACGGCAAAAATTGTTTATATATCATTCCACCTCCAATTATGAAAATTTCATCTTCAGGTGCGAAAAGCTTTAATGCTTCTTCAATCGAAGATACTTTTTCTGCACCGGGACAACAATCCGATGAACAATCTGTAATTACAATGTTTCTTCTGTTTGGCAAAGCTCCATTGGGTAATGAAAGATAAGTTAATCTCCCCATTACAACTGTTTTTCCTGAAGTTAACTTCTTGAATCTTTTTAGATCATCGGAAATATGCCACAATAATTGATTATTTTTACCGATAGCATTATTCTCTGCTACTGCAACTATTATATTTATTTTCATAACTTTAAACTGATACATCTCCCTTTATATGTGGATGGGGATTGTAGTTTTCTAATTGAAAATACTCAAATTTGAATTCAAAAATATCTTTAACTGAAGGATTTATTTTCATTTTTGGAAGTTCTCTAGGCTCTCTTGTTAGTTGAAGTTTAACTTGTTCTAAATGATTTAAATAAATGTGTGCATCGCCAAGAGTATGTATAAATTCTCCGGGTTCATATCCACATACTTGTGCAATCATCATAGTGAGCAAAGAATAAGAAGCTATGTTAAAAGGCACACCGAGAAATAAATCGGCACTTCTTTGATAAAGCTGGCAGGACAGTTTTCCGTTGGCAACATAAAATTGAAATAAAATATGACATGGTGGCAAAGCCATTTTGTCTAAATCTGAAACATTCCATGCACTAACGATATGTCTTCTTGAATCCGGATTATTTTTCAATCCATCAATTAAAATTTTAATCTGGTCAATATGTTTTCCATCGGGAGCGGGCCAAGACCTCCATTGATATCCGTAAATATTACCTAAATTCCCGTTTTCATCTGCCCACTCATCCCAAATTCTTACTCCATTATCGTTAAGATATTTAATATTAGTATCACCTTTTAAAAACCATAAAAGTTCATAAATAATTGACTTAAGATGTAGTTTTTTGGTAGTAAGTAATGGAAAACCATTTTGTAAATCGAATCGCATTTGATAACCAAATACACTTTTAGTGCCTGTACCTGTACGATCGTGTTTTATAGTTCCGTTTTCTGTAACGTGTCTTAATAAATCTAAATATTGTTTCATATTAACCTAAAATCATTCCTACCATTGTTGCTGATAAAAGTGAAGCTAAAGAACCACCCAATAAAGCTCTCATTCCAAATTTTGAAAGTTGTTTCCTTTGTCCGGGAGCCAATGAACCGATTCCTCCAATTTGAATTCCTATTGATGCAAAATTGGCAAAGCCACATAACATATAGGTTGCCATTATTATAGATTTTTGTTCAGCAAAAGCTCCTATATTTTTCAGATCAGCTAAACTTATATAGCCTATAAATTCACTCATAATTAATTTTTCTCCAAGTAATCTTCCAACCAGTGTAATGTCTTGAGGTGATACTCCAATTAGCCACATTAAAGGGGCAAATGTGTATCCCAAAATTAATTGTAATGATAATCTGTCGTAATTTCCACCTGTTAGTTCTGAGATTATTGGATTTAAGTGAGTCCAGTCTCCGATTTTTCCTACAATAAAATTAAACATTGCAATAAACGCCACAAAAACAAGTAACATTGCGGCTACATTAGCAGCTAATTTTAATCCTTCGGTAGTACCATTTGCCATTGCATCAAGGAAGTTTGTTCCAACTTTATCTTTGGAAACGCTTACATTTTTATCAATTTTTTCGGTTTGAGGACACAGAATTTTTGATACTACTACAGCTCCCGGAGCAGCCATTACAGATGCTGCAAGCAAATGTTTTGCGAATTCTAACCTCATAACCGGGTCATTCCCTCCCAAAAATCCGATATATGCAGCCAAAACACCGCCGGCTACTGTGGCCATTCCACCTATCATAACTAACAGAATTTCGGATTTATTCATTTTTTCCAGATAGGCTTTAATCATCAGTGGTGCTTCTGTTTGCCCTAAAAAGATATTTCCTGATACTGATAAACTTTCGGCTCCACTTATTTTCATGGCTTTTGTCATGAGCCATGCCAATACATAAACTACCTTTTGAATTATTCCAAGATAAAACAAAACACTTGTAAGAGCTGAGAAAAATATTATTGTCGGCAATATTTGAAAAGCAAAAATATAGCCGTAAGTATTTACATCAAGCAGTCCGCCAAGCAAGAATTCTGCTCCGGCAGAAGAAAATGAAAGAATTTTTACAAATATTTTTCCTACAAATTCAAAAATCATTTTTATAAATGGAACTTTTAAAACTCCTATTGCAAGTAAAGCTTGAGCTGATAATCCTATTCCAACAACCCTCCACGAAATTGCCTTTCTGTTTGTACTAAAAATCCAAGCGATAAAAATTAAAATTAACATTCCCAACATCCCACGTAAAAAAGATTTAAAAGTAAATCCCATTTGAGGTATAACTACCGACTTTTTTTCCGTTTGCTGCGATACTAATGAATAGTCTTTGTCCCTGAATTTAATCATCAGAGAATTTTTGTTTTTGACATAAGGTATTTTCTCAAAATTAAGATTTTGTTTTATACTATCTTCAGTGTTTTTATCAATTATTTTTCCTTTTGAAAAATAAAGAACATTACCATTGATAAGCAGGATAGAATCAATTTTTTGAGCATGATTAATTTCAGAAGTGGCATAAATGGTTGTTTTATCAAAATAGTAATAAAACAATTCTTCTTTGTCATTAGAAACAATTTTTAGCAAATTATTGCTTATGAATTCAAACCTTGCAGTATCCTTTTCTGATATTCCTAACCAATTTCCTCGAAAATCAAACTGATTATTTTCAGCGTTAACAACTACAGTGAAACCAAGTAAAATAATAATCAACACAAAACCCCAATTTCTTTTCATAGTCTGGTCTTTTTTTTGTTAATAATATCTCTGATTTTAGATGCTTTTTCGTATTCTTCTTTTTCAATAGCTTCGTTTAGAAGGACTTCCAATTCTTCAACAGATAAGTCTTCCAGCGAAGATCTTTTAAATGTTGATTGTTTACTTTCTTTAGGATTTATGGATTCTTTATCTTCTTCGGTAATATTTATTAAAATCCCTGCTTTTTGAACAATTTGCGGGGTAGTGTATATAGGAGCATTAAATCTTAACGCTAATGCAACAGCATCCGAGGTTCGGGAATCAATTTCAAAACTATCTCCTGTATTGTTATTTTTTATAAAAATTTTTGAATAAAATATTCCTTCATCCAGAGAGTGAATAAACACTTCAGAAACGGTATAACCGACAATTTCAGCAAATTTAAAGAATAAATCGTGGGTCAGCGGTCGGGGAGGTTTTAGTCCCTCAAGCTGTATGGCAATTGCTTGTGCCTCAAATCCTCCGATAATTATTGGAATTCTTTCTTCAGAATTTTTTACTGAAAGAATTAAGGCATATGCTCCAACTTGTGTTTGGCTATAAGATAATCCAAGAACCTCCAGCTTGATTTTATCCATTTTTATTACAAATATATGAATTATTCAAAAATAATATTTTTTTATTTTTATTTTAATGAAAATTTATTTTCAAAATCCTCTAATTCGGTGATTAAGCTTTCCCAATATAACATTTCTTTTTCGAGTTGCTTTTCGAGTTCGGAAAACTGTTTGTATAATTCTTCTATCTTCTTGCTATCAACAGTTGTATTTAGTTGTGCTTTCAGGGTTTCGAGTTCTGTTTCGAGTTGATGAATTGTATCTTCTGATTTTTCAATTTTGCTTTTAAGTTGTCGCTTTCTCTTGTCAAATTCCTTTTTTTCAAGGTAATTTTTTTTGTTTTCGGAAATGGTTTCTTTTTTTGGTAAAGTATTAGTTTTTTCTTTATATTCCAATTCTTTTAAATCTTCTATTTTCCGCTTTTTAATAAAATCATAAATGCCTCCTATATGCTGGTAGATTTTATGATTTTTGAATTCGTAAATTTTTTCAACCAATCCATCAAGAAAGTATCTGTCGTGTGAAACTAAAATTAGAGTGCCGTCAAATTTTTTCAATGCATCTTTCAAAATATCTTTCGATCTCATATCGAGATGATTGGTAGGTTCGTCGAGAACAAGTAAATTGTAAGGTTCGAGCAGAAGTTTTGCCAACGATAAGCGACTTTGCTCTCCTCCCGAAAGAACTTTGACTTTCTTCTCAATATCTTCGCCCGAAAAAAGAAATGCTCCTAAAATATCGCGTAATTTTGTTCGTATATCACCAACAGCTACTCTATCGAGAGTCTCAAAAACTGTAAGTTCCGGACTTAAAAGTTCGTCTTGATTTTGAGCAAAATATCCGATTTTTACATTATGTCCGATTTTTAAAACTCCGTCATAATCAAGTTCCCCGGTAATTATTCTGGATAGGGTGGTTTTTCCTTCTCCATTACGACCGACAAATGCAACTTTTTCTCCTCTTTCTACTATTAAATTAATATCTTTGAGAACTAATTTGTTCCCATAATATTTAGTTAAATCCTTAGTCTCAACAACCACATCACCTGATCGGGGTGCTGGTGCAAATTTTATGTTTAATCTTGAATTATCCAGCTCGTCAACTTCTATAATCTCCAGTTTTTCCAACTGTTTTATTCTAGACTGAACTTGATTGGCTTTTGTGGCTTTATATCTGAATCTTTCAATAAATTCTTCTGTGTCTTTTATTAACTTTTGTTGATTTTCATAGGATGCTAATTGTTGTTTTATTCTTTCTTGCTGCAGTTCTTTAAATTGACTGTAAGAAACTTTATAGTCGTATATTTTGCCTAAATTTAACTCAATAGTTCGTGTTGTAACATTGTCTAAAAATGCTCTATCGTGAGAAATTACTACTACAGCTCCCCGATATTCCGCAATAAATTCTTCTAACCATTGAATTGCTTCAATATCGAGGTGATTGGTTGGTTCATCGAGCAGTAATAAATCCGGATTTTTCAAAAGAATTTTTGCTAACTCAATCCGCATTCTCCATCCTCCGCTGAATTCTGTTACTTTGCGATTTAGGTCTTCGGCTGAGAATCCCAGACCTTTAAGTACTTTTTCAGTATCTGCTTCTATACTGTTTAGTCCATGTATGCTTAAATGTTCGGTAAGAAAACTGATTCTTTCAATGGCTTTTAAATATTCTTCATCTTCAAAATCAATTGCAGATGATATTTTTAGATTAAGTTCATCGAGTTCTTTCTGAAGTTTTAGAAATTCGCTGAAAGCCAGTTTTGCCTCTTCTATAACAGAATTGCTATTGTTTTGTAAAATTAGCTGTTGTGGAAGATATCCAATGTTTATTTCCGAAGGTTTTGAAATATTACCCTCGCTTGGAGAAAATTCTCCGGAGATTAATTTAAGCAAAGTACTTTTACCGGCTCCGTTTTTACCAACAAGACCAATACGATCGCGTTGATCAATCATGAACGTTATCCCAGAAAAAAGCTCAAAAGCTCCAAACCGGACAGTAATGTTATTTAGAGATATCATCAGAAATCAGCTTTCTAAAAGTTTCTCCAGAGCAGTTTCATATTTTTCTTTTGCATCTGAAATAAAACCGAATGAGATGTCATCAATTCTCAATTCGCCTTTTGTTACATGACCTAAAGTGTAAAATGGGAATTTGTTTTTCATCATAAAATCAACAAAATCCATTTCTTTTTCTATTGGAACACTTACAACTACTCTGCCTTGAGCTTCACCAAACAAGAAAGAATCTGTCCTTACTTCTGAAGCAGTAGTTATGTCGAAACCTAAATTATTTGGCATTGCAGATTCAAGAAGAGTTATATACAATCCACCATCTGATACATCATGCATTGAATTGACTAAAGATTTTTTTGCCAATTCTTGTAAAATTTTATTCAATTTAACTTCGAAGTCAAGGTCAAATTCAGGAGCAGGAGATAGTTTTACTTTGTGGTATGAATATAAATATTCCGATGAACAAATGTCGTTGCTAAGATTTCCTACAAGATAGATCATATCTCCTTTTTGTTTAAAAGCAAGTGCTGTCAGATATGATTTATCTTCCAAAATTCCGAGCATCCCGATTACAGGAGTTGGGTTTACAGCTTTTGAAACCCCACCGATTGTTGTTTGATTGTAAAAAGACACATTTCCCCCGGTTACAGGAGTATTAAATGCTGAGCAAGCTTTTCCCATTCCTTTTACTGCCATAACAAATTCCCAATAACTTTCAGGAATTAATGGAGAACCAAAGTTTAAACAATTAGTAATTGCTAATGGTTTTGCTCCCGTACATGCTATATTGCGAGCAGCTTCTGCTACTGCAATCATTGCCCCTTTTTCCGGATCAGACTTAACATAACGGCTGTTACAATCGGTTGTTACAGCAAGTGCTTTTTGAGTTCCTTTTATGTTTATCACACCGGCATCAGCAGGACGATTTGTTGTTAGATTTACAGTACGTACCATGGTATCATACTGCTCATAAACCCATTTCTTTGAGGCGATATTTGGATGAGAAGTTAAGAAATCTGCAACTTCTTTTAGATTTGTGGGTTCAGGAATAGAATCAATATCGAATTTTTTAATTTCCGATAAATAATTAGGCTCTTTATATTCTCTGTCATATACAGGAGCCCCACCACCCAATACAAGACTTTGTGCCGGAACCTCAGCTACCAATTCTCCTTTATAATAAAAATAAAGTTTATCTTCGTCAATTACTTCCCCAATTTGAGCACAGTTCAAGTCCCATTTTTCGAAGATTTTTTTCACTATATCTTCTTTGCCCTTTTTTATAACTACGAGCATGCGTTCTTGGGATTCTGAAAGTAATATTTCCCATGCATCAATATTTTTCTGACGTAAAGGAACTTTTGAAAGATCTATACGCATTCCACAATTTCCTCTGGCCGACATCTCGCTGGTGGAGCAGATAATTCCTGCAGCTCCCATATCTTGCATTCCTACAATAGCATCAGTTTCAGCTAATTCCAGAGTGGCTTCAAGCAATAATTTTTCTTGAAATGGATCTCCTACCTGAATTGATGGAATATCGTCAGCAGAGTTTTCTGACAAATCCATCGAAGCAAATGTACTTCCATGAATTCCGTCTTTTCCTGTTGATGAGCCAACAATAAATACAGGATTTCCTGCACCTTCGGCTTTTGCTGATAAAGTTTTGCCTTTTTCAACAATACCAACCGACATGGCATTTACTAGTGGGTTATTATCGTAAGATTCATCGAAAAATAATTCTCCTCCTAAAACCGGTACTCCGAAGGCATTTCCATAATCGCCAATTCCTTTTACGACTCCTTTTAGCAAATATTTGGTGTGATTAGAATTCGGATTCCCGAAACGTAATGAATTCAACTGGGCTATCGGACGTGCTCCCATGGTAAAAATATCTCTGTTTATTCCTCCTACTCCTGTTGCTGCTCCTTGATAAGGCTCAACTGCTGAGGGGTGATTATGTGATTCTATTTTGAAAGCACATGCCAAGTTGTTACCTATGTCTACCAGTCCTGCATTTTCTTCTCCGGCTTCGGCAAGCAAACATTCGCCTTTTCGTGGAAGGGTTTTTAGCCATTTTATGGAATTTTTATACGAAGCATGTTCACTCCACATTACAGAATATATACTCAACTCTGTAAAGTTGGGCTCTCTGCCTAAATATTTTTTTATTAACTCAAATTCTTCTTCGGTTAATCCTAATTCTTTCACTAATTCCAAGTTAACTTTTTGTTCTGACATATATTTTTATTTTTAGATTTCAAACCTACAATTTTTTTTGTTTAAATTTTTATGTCGCTTCAAATAATTTTAAACAAACTGTTTATAAATTACTTTAACTCTCTCAAATATAACTGAATAGTATTTTCCAAACCAAAATATAATGCATCGGATATCAAAGCATGACCAATAGAAACTTCTTTTACCTGAGGAACATTTTTTATGAAATATTTTAAATTTTCCAGATTCAAATCATGTCCTGCATTAATATCAAGTCCAAGGCTTATGGCAACTTGTGCTGCTTCCACAAAAGGCTTTACTGCGTGCTCAGAATCTTTAGTAAACATCGAAGCATAGGGTTCAGTGTAGAGTTCAATACGATTTGTACCTGTTTTTGCAGCCCATTCAATGTTTTGGGGGTTTGTATCAACAAATATTGATGTTCTTACCCCCCAACTTTGAAATTCTGAAATAAGTTCTTTTAAAAATTCATAATGCTTTTTGGTATCCCATCCTGCATTTGATGTTAAAGCATCAGGAGCATCCGGAACTAATGTTACCTGATCGGGACGGATTTCTTTTATTAAGTTTATAAACTTTGGTGAGGGATAACCTTCTATATTAAATTCTGTTGTGATAATCGGTTTGATTTCATAAACATCGCTGTATCTAATATGTCTTTCATCAGGGCGGGGATGAACCGTAATGCCCTCTGCTCCGAATCGCTGGCATCTGATTGCTGCAAGTTTTACATTAGGAATATTACCGCCGCGAGAATTTCTCAAAGTGGCAATCTTATTAATATTTACGCTTAATCTTGTCATTTCTAAAAAATTTTTTTCTTACAAAGATATGTATTAAGTTTGCATTATAAAAGATTAAAAATCATATTTTATGCTTGCTCGTGATCTCATTGCTCATTCTATTCCTGTAGTGAAAACCTCCGATACCGGAAACGACGTCTTAAATTGGATGGACAATCTCAGAGTATCACATCTGCCAATTGTTAACAACGAAGAATTTTTAGGCTTAATTTCAGATACCGACATCTTTGATAATAATAATCCGGATGAACCTATTGGAAATCACAGGTTGTCTTTAGTCAGACCTTTTGTTTACGAAAAACAACATATTCTCGAAATTATTGAATTGGTTTCAAAATTAAATATTTCGGTTGTTCCGGTTCTTGATATAAACAATAAATATCTCGGGGCAATTACACTTCAAAAACTGGTTACCGAATTTTCTAAACTCATAAGCATCGAAAAGGCTGGAGCCATCATTATTCTTGAAATGACCATTCATGATTATTCACTTAGCGAAATTTCTCAAATTATTGAATCAAACAACGCTAAAGTAATGTGCTTGTTTGTTTCCTCTTCAGACCAATCTACTAAAATAAATGTTACCATTAAATTGGATGTTACAGACATGACATCTATTTTAAAAACTTTTGAACGTTATGATTATACTGTAAAAGCTTCTTTTTTAAGTGAAGATATTCTTAAAGTCTTTTATCAGGATAGATATGATTCATTTATAAATTTCTTAAATATTTGAATTTGTGTCGAATAGTTTTTAGCATTGTTTATTTATTCTTAGCTGTTGCTTTATTTTCGCAATGCGAAAAGTTTTTGGTTAATGATATAATAATTTCGGGCAATAATAAAACAAAAAGCGAAATTATCTTCCGAGAAGCGACTTTTAATTCAGATAGTTATATTTCGGATTTTGAAATTGATGAATTTAAAAGTAATCTTCAACGAACAGGACTTTTTAATTTTGTTTTTATTGATACTGTTATAAACCGGGATTGTTCAATTGTCATCAAAGTACAACTAATTGAAAGATGGTATTACTGGGTATATCCTATCTTTGAACATGCTGATAGAAATTTCCCCGCATTTTTAAAAAATCAAGATTGGAATAAAATTAATTACGGCATTTCTGTCGAATTAAAAAATTTATCCGGCAATAATGATTTATTAAAACTTAAATTAAGATTTGGATTTAAAGAACATTTTTCGGTAGCATATTCTTCAAAAGAATTTTTTGATAATAAGGTTTTCTCCGTAAAATCCGGGACTGATTTTTTCCGTCAGAAACGATTTGAACAAAAAATATTCTCAAACTTGCCGGTTTTTATAAGTTCAGATACAGATTACATAAAAACCAGTTTAGAACCTTATTTACTTTTGACTTACCGTCCTGCATTTTCCGGTCAGGCAGCCTTAGGAATAAAATACAGAAGATTGTTTTCGCCTGTAAATGTATTTTATAACGACACAACAATAATTTTTCCGATAATTTCCGAATATTTGATTTTTAGAATCAATCAAAGTTTTGATAATCGGGATAATAAAACATATCCTCAAAAAGGTCTGCTTATTGAAAATTCTTTAAATCTTAACAAGGCATTGAATGATAAAACTTCAACATTTATTGAATATTTCGGAAATTTTCAGGTTAATTATCCAATCTCTCAAAGATTCTACTATAAAACGGAATTTGCTGCTTCGTTCTTATTCATGCAAAAAAATCAAAATCTTTCATATCAAAATATTATAGAGTTTAACAGAAATTTTTGGATTCGAGGATTGGAGGTTTATTATTTTGATTCTTTCTCTAATTTAAAATTACAAAATACTGTTTCGTTTTTATTAAGCAGATTCAGAATTCACAATATTCCTTTGTTTTTACCGGAATCATTTTCTAAAACATACAGCAGGATTTATTTGGATGGATTTTTTGATATGGGATATGCTTACGGGTCAAACTACAGAGATATTAATTTTTTGCAGGAAAAACTTTTAATTTCGGTAGGAATAGGAATTAGTTTCGAAACATATTACGACAGACTTTTGCAGTTTTATGCAGCTTATGTTCAAAATATCAATAAAACAAGTATATTTGTAAATTATAAGACACCAATTTACAAAGTTTTTTAAATATGAATATTGCAATTTATGGACGAGGATTCGGAAACAGTTTCAACGGAATGATAATTCAACTTTTTGAAGAGTTCAAAATTCGAAATGTAAAAGTTTTTTTGAATAAAAGTTTTCACGAATTTATCACAAAAAAGGTTTTATATTTTCCCGAAGTAGAAGGATTGTTTGAAAATGAATTGCCGGGGGATATTAAAATTGACTTTTTTATAAGTATTGGCGGCGATGGCTCTTTTCTGGAATCCGCCTCTATTGTTAAGGATTCAGGGATTCCGATAGTTGGAATTAATACAGGACGACTTGGAATTCTTGCTTATGTAAATGCTACGAATCTTCTGAAATCAATCAATCAGATAATTGAAGGTGATTATATTCTTGATAAGCGAATGTTACTCGAGATATATTCAGAAAATAGATTTTATGGCAATTTGAATTTTTGCCTTAATGATTTTACTATTCAAAAGTATTCAAAGCTTAATATGATTAAAACAAAAGTTTGTGCTGATGATAACTACATAAATACTTACTGGTCGGATGGGTTAATTTTTGCGACACCAACCGGTTCTACTGCATATTCAATGAGTTGTGGAGGACCAATTGTCGTTCCCGGGTCGAACGTAATAACAATTACCCCTATAGCAAATCATAACCTCACTGTTAGACCTTTAGTCTTATCTGCAGATACTGAATTAAAGGTGAGCGTTGATTCCAGCGAAGCGAAAATCCTTGTATCGCTCGATCATCGGGCTTATGTTGTAAAAAATAACGTGGAATTTTTTATAAAAAAAGCAAAATTTAACATTAATTTTGTAAATTTGCTAAAAAATAATTATTTTAGCACTTTAAGAAATAAACTGATGTGGGGTATTGATGCGAGAGGATAAAATGCTGATTATTAGCATTTTAACTAATTTAAAATTGAAATTATGAAAAGAATTGTTAGTCTTTTTTTATTGTTTTTTATCTTAGTAGGGTCGAGTTTTTCCCAATTTAATGTTCACTGGAGAAAAATAAGACACGAAGTATTTTTCGGATCCGGAACAACCAATTTCCTTGGAGATCTTGGAGGTTCAAATACTATCGGAACTCACTCCATTAAAGACTTTGATATTAAAGCTTCTCGTTGGCTTTTTCAGGTTGGTTACGGCTATAAAATTGCCGAACCACTGGCAGTTAAAGCAAGTTTATTTTACGGAAGGCTTTATGGAAGCGATCAATTTACATTAGAATATAATCGTAACAGTCGAAATTTGCATTTCCGTTCTCCAATCATAGAACTTTCTGGAACTATCGAATATTCGATTGTTAAAGAAAGGTATGGTCACAGATATGATTTAAGAAGAATTAAAGGTAGAGGAAATTTACCAAATTTCTATGTTTTTACTGGAATCAGCGGAATTTACTTTAATCCAAAAGCCCAATATACCGATGGCAAATGGTATGCTCTTCAACCTCTTGGCACCGAAGGGCAAGGTATTATTCCTACAAGAGAGAAATATTCCCGTTTAAGTATGGCCATTCCGGTAGGGATTGGTATGAATTATCTTATTGACAGAAATATCGGAGTTGGTTTCGACTTTGGTTTTAGATATGCTTTCACTGATTATATGGATGATGTTAGTACAACTTATGTTGATCCTAATATTTTCTCTGACCCAATGGCTGCATATTTTAGTAGTGGTACCGCTGATCCTGCATGGCCGGGTGTTGGTCCAGGACAACAACGTGGACAGAGTAAATATAATGATTCATACTTGTTTCTTACTTTAAAAGTATCTTATAAATTGCGTCCAAGGCTTCCGGGACTTCCAAAATTCTAATGCAACTTTGTATAATATTTGTTGCTTATTTACGTTGTATGTGGGGATGTTAATAATTATGATGATGTCAGGTTCTTATAAGCAAATTCTTTATAGCTTAAAGGTTTTATTTGTAGTTCTACTATTCAACTGCTCAGGCACAAAAACTTTTTCTCAAAAAGGGATCGAGTTTGGCGGTCATGTAGGAGGAGCTTATTATATGGGGGATCTAAACCTTTCTAATCATTTTTATCAGCCACATCTTAATTTTGGAGGTTTTTTCAGGTATCATTTTAATGGTAGATATAACCTAAGATTGAACGGGTTATATACTCGACTTTCTGCCGATGATGCAGATTTTAACAATAGATTTCAGGTTTTAAGAGATCGTAGGTTCGAAACTTCTTTGATTGAACTGGCAGGGATGTTTGAGATAAACTTCAAACCTTATTTGATTGGAGATACCCGTAAAGAAAGTTTTACACCTTATCTGCAAGCAGGTCTGGCTTTATATCTTGCCAACTCTGCTCAAGATATTATCGGAGTAGCTATTCCGATAGGATTTGGAGTAAAAAAGAATCTAACTCCGCGTTTGGTTTTGGGTGCTGAATGGTCTTTCCGAAAAACATTCTCTGATTACTTAGATTCGGTATCAGGCGAGGACCTCTCCAATTACGACAGTAATTACGGCATTTCGGTTGATGATGTTTTATGGCACAAACAGAGAGGCTTCAGATATCATAAAGATTGGTATTCGATTGCTTCTATAACTTTATCGTACACATTTAAAATTGGAGGATTGGGTTGTCCTGCATATTATCAATATTAAAAAAATGAATTATCTCGAACAAATAGATTTGAATAGGGTGCCTTTACATGTGGCTGTAATAATGGACGGAAACGGACGATGGGCAAAAGCAAGGTCTAAAAACAGACTTTCAGGCCACAATGAAGGAGCAAAAGCTTTAAAAAACGTACTCGAAGCTTGTGGTGAATTGGGGGTTAAGTACCTGACGGTTTATGCTTTCTCAACAGAGAATTGGAACAGACCAAAAGAAGAAGTTAACGGACTAATGGAATTACTGGTTACTTCAATTAACAAAGAACTACCACAATTTAAAAAGCACGGAATTAAAGTTAATATACTTGGTCAGTTAGACAGATTGCCTGATCATGTTCAAATGGCTGTAAATAATGTTATTCGGCAAACACAAAAAAATGATAAACTTGTCTTCAATGTTGCTCTTAGCTACAGCGGCAGATGGGAAATTTTGAATGCAGTGAATAATTTGATTAAAGATGTAAAATCAGGCAAATTGACTTCCAAGGAAATTGATGATGAACTATTTAAACAATACCTTACAACAAAAGATATTCCCGACCCAGATCTCTTGATACGTACAAGTGGAGAAATTAGAATTAGTAATTTTCTTCTGTATCAATTAGCATATTCTGAACTATATTTCACTGATATTCTTTGGCCTGATTTCAGTAAGGAACAATTTTACAAAGCCGTTTACGACTATCAGAAAAGAGAAAGAAGATTTGGAAAAACAAGTGAGCAAATTTCTTAATTATTAAAAAATGAAATTGAAATTATTATTTATTGTTGCGGGATTATATTCTTTATCCGCTTTTTCGCAGGAGATTATTACTACAAACATTCCCAATATTGACTATGCTCAACCGAAAGAATACGAATTAGGAGGGGTTACTATTTCAGGTGTACAATACCTCGATCAGGACGTACTGCTTTATCTTACAGGATTAGAAATAGGTCAAAAAATTATGATTCCCGGAGAACAAATTACAAAAGTTATTAAAAAACTTTACGAACAGGGATTGTTTTCCGAGATAAAGATTACTCTAACCAATGTAATCAATAACAGAGCATTTATTGACATTTATCTTCAAGAACGACCAAGACTCTCAAGTTTTAGTTTTACAGGTATAAAAAAATCCGAAGCGGATGACATTAGAGATCTCATTAAATTAATCAAGGGGGTTCAGGTTACCGATAACACAATAATCTCAGCAGAAAATAAAATTATTGACTATTTTATTGATAAAGGATTTTTAAATATTGAAGTAAGTACTGTTCAAACTCCCGATACAATTATGCCTAATTCCGTTTCTTTGGTTTTTAATATAAATAAAAATCAAAGAGTCAAAATAAATAACATTGTTTTTATTGGTAATGATAAAATAGGTAATGAGAAAAATATCTGGAACTCTTTTCGAAATCCCGAAGCAAGAGGAAATGCAAAGCTCAAAAGAGCTATGAAGTCAACAAAAGAAAAGGCATGGTACAATATCTTTAAACCATCAAAACTTATTGAAAAAGATTATGAAACAGATAAAAAGAATATAATTAATAAGTATAACGAACTTGGGTATCGTGATGCAAAAATAATCAAAGACTCGATTGTTAAAATAAATGATAAACTTATTGATATTTATATCTTTATTGATGAAGGTGAGAAATATTATTTCCGTAATATTACTTGGGTTGGAAATACCAAATACAGTTCAGAAGTATTGTCAAAAGTTTTGGGAATAAAACCTGGGGATGTTTATAATAAAAAACTACTCGAGGATAAATTGCTTTACGATCCCGATGGTGTTATGTCTTTGTATCAGGATAATGGATATCTGTTTTCTAATATTGTTCCTGTTGAGATTGCAGTAGCAAATGACTCCATTGACATTGAAATGCGAATTTACGAAGGAAAACAGGCACGAATAAATAGAGTTACTGTTACAGGGAACAACAGGACCAATGATCATGTTATTTTGCGAGAAATCAGGTCTCGTCCCGGAAGTCTTTATAGGCGTTCTGATGTTCAAAGAACAATACGAGAACTTGCACAACTGGGATATTTTGATCCCGAAAAATTAAATGTGGATTTTAATCCGGATCCTGTTGATGGTACTGTTGATCTGGAATATATTGTTGAAGAAAAGCCATCTGATCAAATAGAACTTTCGGGAGGATACGGTGCAGGAATGATTGTTGGAACTCTAGGATTATCGTTCAATAATTTTTCACTGAAAAACATCTTTAATAAAGATGCATATCGACCATTACCTTCAGGTGATGGGCAAAGGCTATCAATTCGAGGTCAGGCTTCGGGGACTTGGTATCAGAATTACAGTTTCCAATTTATAGAACCTTGGTTTGGTGGCAAAAAACCTAATGCTTTCACTACTTCGATATATCATTCCAACATGTCGTTAGGAGGATATAGTAGTGATACCACAAAGAACTTTTTTAAGGTGACAGGAGCCGGTTTGGGATTAGGACAAAGATTAAGGGTACCCGATGATTATTTCACTTTTTATAATGAGATAGGCTATAAATTCTATAACCTTAAAAATTTTAGTAATTTTATTTATAAGGACGGTTATTCAAATAACTTAAGTTTTAAATCTGTTATTGGCAGAAATTCTTCAGGGCCGAATCCGATTTTCCCGACAATGGGTTCAAGTTTTTCCTTGTCTATTGAACTTACTCCACCGTATTCATTCTTTAACGGAAAAGAATACACTGATAATATGTCGTCTCAAGAAAGATATAAATGGATTGAATATCATAAATATAAATTATCAGGATTATGGTTTACAACACTTGCCGGGACCAAAGATGGCAGTTCCAGAGCTCTTGTATTGATGTCAAAATTTGAGTTTGGAATTTTGGCAATGTATAACAGAAAAGTAGGGCCTTCTCCTTTCGAAGGATTCCAGCTTGGCGGCGACGGACTATACGGATATAATCTTTACGGACTTGAAACAATTGGTTTAAGAGGTTATGCAAATAACTCTTTAACTCCGGCAAAAGGAGGAAATCTTTACGACAAATTTACAGTTGAGCTTAGGTATCCTCTTTCTCTTAATCCAACTGCTACCTTGTACATGATCGGATTTGTAGAAGCAGGGAATGCTTGGTATGATATTCAAAATTTCAACCCTTTTGATGTTAAACGATCGGCTGGAGTGGGTGTAAGAATTTATATGCCTATGATAGGAATGTTAGGTGTTGATTGGGGTTATGGCTTTGACAATATTCAGGGTAGTGTGGGACAGAATAAGAGCCAGTTCCATTTTGTCATCGGGCAACAGTTCTAAAAAATTTGGAACATATTTTGTAAAAGAATAAATTTGAATAAAAATTATGATTATGAAAAAATTAGCTATTTCTCTTATCTTAGTTACATTTGTAAGTTTTTTGTTTGCTCAAAAATACGCTTACGTAGATACCGAATACATTTTAAACAATATTCCGGCTTATGAAACAGCAAAAATACAATTAGACGATCTTGCTGCTGCCTGGAAAAAAGAAATTGATCAGAAAAAAGCTGAAATTGATAAAATGTATGCTGATTATCAGGCCGAAAGAATCCTGCTCACAGAAGAGCTAAGAGCTAAAAGGGAACAGGAAATTATGCAAAAAGAAAGAGAGATGAGAGATTTACAACAAAAATATTTCGGAAAAGACGGAATGCTTTTCAAAAAACGTGAAGAATTAATAAAACCTTTACAAAACGACATTTATAATGCAATAAAAGAAATAGCTCAGGAAGGCTCTTTTGCGGTTATTTTTGATACCGCAAACAGTCCTAATATGATTTATACCGATCCTCGTTATGATAAGAGCGATGATGTTTTGAAAAAACTTGGATTTAAAAATTAATTTGTATTTTTGTATTGTAAAAATTAATAAAATTGAATATTATGAAAAAGTTACTTGGAATTATTTTAATTAGCGTTTTATCTATTTGCGGTTTTGCTCAGAAAGGAAAATTTGGACATGTTGATGTATCTGCAATTCTTTCCAATATGCCTGAAAAAACAACAGCATCAAAACAGCTGGAAGACTATGCAAAAACTCTTGAAGCTCAATTACAGAATTTAAATAAAGAGTTAGAAGCAAAATATAATGATTACATGGCAAATGTAGATACATACGGAAAAGCTATTAAACAAATGAAAGAAGAAGAAATTGTTGGATTGCAGCAAAGGATACAAGCATTTCAATCAACCGCACAAGAAGACTTACAAGCAAAAGAAGCCGAACTTTTAGAGCCTATTTATAGTAGCATTAAAAATGCAATTAAACAAGTAGGAGAAGAAAAAGGATTAATATATGTTTTTGATGTATCCAGTTTATTGTACTACTCGTCAGAAAGTATTGATGTTACTAATGATGTTAAAGCAAAGTTAGGAATAAAATAATTAACATATCATTATAAATTAATCCCGGATTATGCCGGGATTTTTTATTATGGAAAGACCAATTGGCGTCATTGACAGCGGAATAGGAGGCTTGACGGTTTTAAGGCAAATCGTTGAAGATTTGCCAAACGAAGAATACATTTATATAGCAGATAGTCAAAATGCCCCTTATGGTATAAAGTCAAAAGAAGAGATTAAGAATTTAGTGTTTAGACTCGTCGATTATTTATTGCTACAAAATGTAAAAATGATTGTAGTAGCTTGTAATACAGCAACTGCTGCAGCAATTTATGATTTAAGAGAAAAGTATTCATTACCTATTGTGGGCTTAGAGCCTGCAATAAAACCGGCAGCATTGAATACAAAAACAAAAAATATAGGTGTACTGGCAACTGAAGGTACTTTTAGAGGAAATCATTTTATTAATACCTCCAATAAATACAAAGATTATGTGAAAATTCACATGCAAGTTGCAAAAGGACTTGTTGAACTAGCAGAAGCAGGAATTTTTGAGGGAAAAGAAGTTGATGACTTGATTGAAAAATATGTTAAGCCATTAATAGAATGTAATATTGATTATCTTGTGCTTGGTTGTACACATTATCCGCTTTTTTATGATTCAATCAAGAAATTTACCGGTGATAATATAAAAATTATTGACTCTGCAAAACCGGTAGCTGTAAGAGTTAAAGATTTATTAATGACAAATCACATTTTGAGGTCAGAAATTATTAAAACAAAAATTCATTTTATAAGTACAAAACATATTGATAACTTAATGCTATCAGTTAATAAAATGTTTAATGTAGAACAAATGAACTGCGTGGTCGAAAAAGTCGAAATATAGGTAAACAAATACTAACTTTTTTTTTTCTTTTTCGTAAAACATAATTGAAGTAATTGTTACCTAATGAATTGCATTGTTATTGATGATGATCCTGTGATACAATCACAACTCAGAACTTTTTGTTCTAAATGTGGGTTGATAAGTAATTTAGGATGTTACAGCAATCCTGCAGAAGCTACGAATGTTATAAGAAATAACAATGTTAATTTAATTTTTCTTGACATAGAAATGCCTCAACAGAGTGGAATAGAGTTTCTGGAGGAGGTGAGTGATAAAGATTTTCAAATTATTGTTATTTCAGGAGATAGAAAGTACGCTCTTCAAACTTTTCAATACGATGTTGTTGATTATTTATTAAAACCAATAGAATACTCAAGATTTTTAAAATCTGTAAATAAAGTAATTCAAAGAGTTTACGAAAAAAATAATTTAAATAATTCAGATTCAATTTATTTAAAAATAAAAAATTCATTTATTCGAATTTTCCATAACGATATTTATTTTATTGTTATTTCAGATAAAGGGATTGATATTGTAGTTAAGGATAGATCATATCATATTAATTCATGTAGAGAATGCAGTAATTTGTTGACAAATAACGGATTAATTCAGATATCAAAAACAGTTTATATTAATCCTTTAAAAATGTTGACAGTAAAGGATAATTTTGTATGTTTTTTTGATAGAGAACATTTTGAAGATTGTTTAGTGATAGAAGAAGAATATAAAAAAGGATTATTATCGAAACTAGAGGGATTAAAATGAATTTGTTGAGGGAACTTTTTCTTAAATATATTGGTCAAACTTCCACAGCACCATATTTATTGGAAATAGAAAAATCAGATGGAGTTTTTTTGTACACTCCTCAAGGGGAAAAACTTTTTGATTTAATATCAGGTGTTTCAGTTAGTAGTCTTGGTCATAATTTTAAACAAGTTGTAGAGGCTGTAAAAAAACAGATTGAATCGTATTCACATTTGATGGTTTATGGTGAATATATTCAAACGCCACAGGTAAAACTTGCCGAGTATCTTGTTAAAATGTTGCCTGAAAAACTAAACAATGTTTATTTTGTAAATAGCGGTAGCGAAGCAGTTGAGGCAGCTCTCAAATTAGCAAAACGATATACGGGCAAAACTAGAATAGTTTCTTTTAAAAATGCTTATCACGGTAGTTCACACGGAGCTTTGAGCCTTTGTGGGAACGAAAATTTTAAAAACTCATTTAGACCCTTACTGCCGGAAGTTTATCATATTCAACCCGATAATTTTGCTGAATTAGATATCATTGATAAAAATACTGCATGTGTGATATTTGAGCCTGTAATGGCTGAGGCCGGAATTTTTATCCCATCAAAAGAATACATTATCGAGTTAGTTAAAAGATGCAAAAAGAACAATTGTCTGGTTATTGTTGATGAGATACAAACGGGATTCGGACGTACAGGTGATATGTTTGGTTTTTTGCACTATAATTTTGTTCCTGACATTGTTTGTTTTGCAAAAGCTTTTGGAGGTGGAATGCCTCTTGGTGCGATAGTGGCCAATAAAGAAGTAATGCACGCGTTTACTTCAAATCCTGTTTTGGGACATATCACTACGTTTGGGGGGCATCCGGTCTGTTGTGCAGCTTCTTTTGAGGCAATTAAATATATAAATGAGTCCGGAATAGTTTTACAAGTTTCAAAAAAAGAGAAATTGTTTAGAGACTTACTTTCGAGTAACGAGCATATTAAAGAAATCCGCGGCCGAGGTTTATTATTGGCAGTAGAACTAGGAGATAGCTATAAGGTAATGAAGCTTGTTCGAAAAGGATTAGAAATAGGATTCGTTACCGACTGGTTTATTTTCCACGATACTGCCTTTAGAATAGCTCCACCATTAACCATAAGCAATCAAGAAATTGAGCAGGTTTGTGATTTAATTAAAGTGGCTCTTGAGTAAATTTTCTATTAGAGTTTTTCTTTCCTGCAAAAAGTGATAAAAATATTCTATTTTTACAAAATAATTTGAAGCGTTTACGTTTATTATTTAGGAAACCTTAATTTAATATGGGTGGGAAATACGTGTTGGTTTTTGTAGGATTTTTACTTTTGAATGTAAATTTATTTTCAAAGGATATTGTAATATTACCGGAAATTGATTCTATAGCCGGAATAGTTGACATCATTAGAAACTCTAAATCAGATAAATTACGCATAGAATATAATAACGTTTTAATCTCTTATTTGAATGATTTTTTAAAAAGACCTGAATCTTTCAATGCCAATTTCAGTAAAGTGAAAGGGATTACTGTTCTTACATCAGACGATAAGTTGCTACGAGTGTATACATGGAATTTGCAATTTAATGATGGATCTTATAAATATTTTGGATACATACAATACAAGAACAAAAATAAAATAGATCTCTTTTTTCTTGATGATAAGAAATACAACTCTAATGGAGAAATAAGGTTATATCAAAGTCATTCGGAATGGTATGGAGCAATATACTATGAAATGGTTACAAAAAAATGGAATTCACAAACCTACTATACACTAATTGGTTGGGATGGAGCAGACTTTTTAATAAATAGAAAAGTAATTGAAGTTCTTTATTTCGATCGAAAAGGATTGCCTGTATTTGGAAAAAAATTATTTAAACTTAACAGAACTCTTACAGGGAGACTGGTATTTGAATATGCCGATAGGGCAAATATGTTGTTACGTTATAATCAAAAACAAGATATTATTGTTATGGATCATCTTTCACCAAACGATTCTAAATATACCGGGATTTATGCTTATTATGGGCCTGATTTTTCTTATGATGCATTGGTTTTTAGGGGAGGGAAGTGGATTCTACAACAAGATATAGATCCTAATATTGCTATAAATTACAAACGTGATCCAAAAATTAATACCTTAAAGCGTAAAGGATTTTCAAAAAACTTTTAATTTATGAAAAGTAAAAAGCAAATAAAGATATATGTTGTTGACAATGATGTTGACGAACTTGAAAAGTTTAGGGATAATTTTAAACCTGAATTTAATTACATTCTAAATACTTTTTCATCAGTTCAAATGTTTCTTAATAAATTAAAATCTGATTCAAAAGATAGGGATTTTAAGATTGTTTTACTTGATAAATTAGTTAGCAGTAGAGGGATGCAAACTAATTCTGCAATCGAAATTGTACCTAAAATTAAAAGCATTGATAGAAATGCCGAAGTAATTATTTTTGCTGATAGTGAAAATATTGAATTGAAGGCAACTAACAGTGCAATTAAATCGGTTATTTACATAAAAAAAGATAAGCATTATTTTGATATTCTATATCCCATAATGGAACGTTTAGTAAGTGATTACGAATTAAAAAAGGCTCGTAAAAAGTTAAAAAAATCAATAGTAGTATCATTAACAGTAATTATCATTGCAGCAGTAATATTTGTTTTTGGGATGTTTTACTTCGGCTAATTTCTGACAATTTGGCATACATTTGCTCTGGCATTTGATTTGAAAAACGCTAGCGTTAACTTTAAAATATATGAATCATGATGCAGAAGACCGGTAACATTGGAGTAACAACCGAAAACATCTTTCCAATTATTAAGAAATTTTTGTATTCCGATCACGAAATATTTCTCAGAGAATTAGTATCAAATGGTGTTGATGCCTGTCAGAAACTGAAAGCTCTTGCTAACTCCGGCGAGTTTAAAGGAGATGCCAGCAATTTGAGAGTTTGGGTAAAAATTGATAAAGAAAATAAAACTATTACCGTTAGCGATAATGGTATAGGTATGACAGCCGATGAGGTTGAAAAATATATAAATCAAATTGCACTTTCAAGTGCAGGAGATTTTCTGGAAAAATATAAGAATATAGAAAACGCCATTATCGGACATTTTGGACTTGGGTTTTATTCGGCTTTTATGGTTGCCAAAAAAGTCGAAATATTCACTAAATCATACATTGAAGATGCAACGGCTGTTCACTGGGAGTGTGAAGGAGATCCATCTTATAAGCTCTCGGAAATAGAGAAATTAGAAAGAGGTACTGATGTAGTTTTGCATCTTGACGATGATTCCTTTGAATTTCTCGAAAAACATAAAATTCGGGAACTATTAAACAAGTATTGTAAGTTTTTACCTGTAGAAATTGCTTTCGGTAAAAAAACAGAATGGAAAGATGGGAAAGAAGTTGAAACTGATGATGATCTGATTATTAATAATACGAATCCGCTCTGGAAACAAAAACCTGTTGAACTTAAAGAGGAGGATTACAAAAAATTTTATCGGGAATTATATCCATCTAATTTCGAAGAACCATTGTTCTATATACATTTAAATGTTGACTACCCTTTTAATTTAACGGGGATTCTGTATTTTCCTAAAATAAAATCAAACCTTGATATCCAGAAAAACAAGATACAACTGTATTGTAATCAAGTTTTTGTTACAGATTCGGTTGAAGGAATTGTTCCAGAATTTTTAACCTTACTTCATGGTGTTCTTGATTCTCCGGATATCCCTCTAAATGTTTCTAGAAGTTATTTACAAAGTGATTCCAATGTCAAAAAGATTTCAGGACATATAACTAAAAAAGTTGCTGACAAACTGTCGGAAATATTCAAAGATAATCGTGAAGATTTTCAGAAAAAATGGGACGATCTTAAATTATTCATAGAATTTGGAATGATTACCGATGAAAAGTTCTATGAACGAGCCGAAAAATTTGCTCTATTTAAAAATATTGACGGAGAATATTTTACATTCGAAGAATACAAAAATAAAATAGAAAAAAATCAAAAAGATAAAGAGAACCAATTGATATATCTTTACGCTACTGATAAAGATCAGCAATGGACATATATAAATGCCGCAAAGGAAAAAGAATATGATGTTCTTTTGCTCGACGGACAATTGGATATTCATTTTATAAACACTCTTGAAACGAAGTTTAACAATTCGAGGTTTATTAGAGTAGATGCAGATGTAATTGATAACTTAATTAAAAAAGATGATAAAATAGATTCAGTTCTTTCTGAAAAAGAACAGGAAGTTTTAAAGAAAGTCTTCAAAGGAGTTGTTCCAAAAGACGGTATGTTCTGGGTTATGACCGAAAGCTTAAGGGATTTGGATATACCTGTTCTTATTACAAGAGACGAGTTTATGAGAAGAATGAAAGATATGTCGGTGTTGGGTGGTGGAACAAATTTCTATCGAGATATGCCTGATGACTTTAAAGTTGTAATTAATACAAATCATCCATTAATTGTTGAATTAAGCTCGAATATTTCGAAAAAGTCTTCTTCCAAAAGAATAGAAATTGAAACAAAGATAGATGAACTTAAAAAGGAAAAATCTGAAGTAGAAGAAAAACTAAAAGAATTCAAAACCGAAGAAGAAAAACCGACAGAATTAAAAGAAAGGGAAAATGATCTTGAATCTAAAATTTTCAAATTAGAAGAAGAACTTAATAATTACTACGAAGAACTTGGGAAAAAAACAAAACTTGTAGGGCAGTTATTTGACCTTGCATTGTTGTCGAATAATTTGCTTAAAGGAGAAGCTCTGAGTAATTTTGTGAAACGAAGTGTAGAATTGTTGAAAAAATAAAATCAAAGCCCGAGAATTATTCGGGCTTTTAATTTTATCATGGAATATTTTTTCAAATTGTTGAATGTTTAGAATTAGATTCTGCTTAGATGTTTGATTATATAATGAAGGGTCAATTTTTAAGGAAATGTCATACCATCTAATTGATTTTCGAGTTTTAGCAATGATTTAATATTTAAATTACCAATAATAATTAGGTCAATATCGGAACCGAGTTTAAAATTACCAATGGATTTGGACTCATAAATTAGTACTAGTTATTCTAGTTCTGGAAGTTTTCATTTTTTGCTTAAAAAAATGTTTCTTTGAGCAATTAAAAGGATTTCAAAAAATTCTGAAATAATAATTGTTGCCATATATGAATGTTCGAATTAATAAATATGTTAATGATTTTGTTTGGTTAATAATTACTTTATCAATAATAATTCTGTAAATTCTCTGAAAGCACCTTCTCCACCGGCTTTGGAAAGATGTATAATTCCGGGGATTGTTTTAATCTTTTGAACTGCATTTTTGGGGCAAGCCGCAACACCAACCTTACATAACAAATCAAAATCATTGATGTCGTCACCAATATAAGCAATGTTTACGAGTGTAATATTTAACTCTTTACAAAGATTTTCAACAGTTTCGAGTTTATTTTTAATACCATGGAAATCGAAATCCAATTTTAGTTTTTGAGCTCTTCGTCGGTTTAATTCCATATCTTCCATTGTTATAATTCCTACTTTAAACCCTTTATCTTTCAGCATATTAAATCCCATACCGTCGTATGTGCAAAACTTTTTTAGTTCATCACCTTTTTCGGAATAATACATACCTGCATCAGTAAGTACTCCGTCAACGTCTGAAAGCACAACTTTAATTTGGGGGATTTTACTAAGATTTTTTCTGTAAATTTTTGTCATAATTATTTCACCGATATCCCAATCTTCTGGTTCATCTAGTTCCAGAGCTGTGTATTCTGGCATCTCGTAGATTGAAATAGCACCTGAGAGCCTATTTTTATTACGTTTAATTGATGATACCTTATTTATATAGAAAGCTCCGTTTTCGATGAAAATTCCTTCGAAATCCTGCCGGCGTGGACGATTTTTGTAATCGTAGTTTATTGGAGTGCCATTTTGTTTCCAGAAAAATCTTTTTGTCCTAACACAGGATAAAAGAGAATCTTTTCCGGAATTTATCAATTGTCTTACAGCATTATCTATATCTTCTGATGTTGTAAATGGAGATGTTGCCTGAGCAAGAAGAAAAAACTCATCATCAGAAATATTTTCTTGATAAATATATTCAAGCATAACAGATTCAGTACTAGAAGTATCTTGAGCATTTTCGGGTAGACGTTTATAGATTTTGAGTTTGTTAAATCCAAAATTTGAGGCAATTTTTGCATATTCATCACTGTCGGTAGCAAGAACGATTTCATTGACTTCAACAGAATTTTGAAGAGCTGATAAAACATGATATACTAACGGCTTCCCGAAAAACTTTTTAATGTTTTTATCAGGAATAGATTTGCTTCCGCTTCTTATAGGGACAAAAGCAGTTATTTTCATTTTTCTCTGTATTTAAGTTTTTCTCTTTGAACCATTTCTACCTCAAGTATTTCCTGCCTTTTATAAGTTAGTGATTTAAAAGTTGCATTAAGATCTCTTACGAGTTTTGATAAACCTGGAGCTTCAAGAGATGCCGCATGGTCAGTTCCTTTCCATGTACGGTCTTTTGTAAAATGTCTTTCAATCCAAACTGCTCCTAAAGTGTAAGCGGCAATATCAATAGCAATACCAAGGTGGTGTCCGCTAAAGCCAATTTCTTTAATTTCGTCTCCATATTTATCATATAAACGACGAATTTCAAGTAAAGAGACGTCTTCAAATGCCACCGGATAGCCAGATGTACATGCGAAAAGTATTAATCTTTGCTTTGAAGCACCAGTTTCTTTGAAAATATTTATGATAGTTTCTTCTTCTTGTTTTGTGGTCATTCCCAAAGAAATCTGAATATCACCTTCATAATTATCTCTGAGATATGTTAATAATTTTTTATGATTGTTACAAGCAGATGGAATTTTAATGAAATCAGGTTTTAATGCAGCAATTTCTTTAGCAGAGGTTAAATCCCAAACTGATGTGGCATAACCAATTCCATTTTTTTCACAAAATTCTTTTAGTTCGGCATGTTGTTCAGCGGTAAATTCGAGAAATTCCCGATGTTGACCATAGGTTTCACCATAAGCATGCATTTTATTAGGATGAGGAGCGTTGTATTGTTCATCGGTAAGTAGTTCCCTGACATTTCGTTTTTGAAATTTGGCGTAATCTGCACCACAATTTTTGGCCATAATTATGAGTTCTTTGGCAATTTCAAAGTCTCCTTTATGATTGCACCCAATTTCGGCAATTACTTTTGGTTTTTTGTAAATGAAATTCATAAAATTATAATTTTAAAAGTCCTTAATGTTTTTTCTTTCAAAGGCATCAATATAGGAGCCTTTAGTGCAATTATAAATATTTATTTTTTTGCTTTTGGAATATTCGTTTAGAATATGATAAGATTCGAAAGCCCTGCTAAGAGTAATTAAAATTTCATGCAATTTAAGAAACTCTTTACCATATCGATCGAAACCTTTAGCAGAATTGTGATTATCATAGAAATGCTTATTAAAAAACAAAGCATTATTATTATCGTCAACATGAATTTCTTTAAGCCAACTATGGTCAACCCCTAGAAGTACAATTTCTTTTACATTTAAATTCAAGGCTATAAAAATAGAAGGAATCATCACATTGTGAGGGCGAGGCATACCAAGCAAATTGTTGTATAGAAAATGACGGAAACATTTAAAGCCTTCTATTGGGGTAAGATTAATGTAAATAATGCTAATATTTCTATTTTTTGATATTATTTTTAGCCATCTTTTATGTTTTTTTGCAATATGAGGTACATAAAAATACATTTCCCAAGATGTTTTTTCCGCAATATTCTCAAAAAGAATGTTTGAAGCTTCAATGAAATGGGGAAAAACATCATCCATAAATAAGTCATAAGCTATTGCAACATAATGACGAGGTTTTAAAATTTCGTAATAATCAGAATTTGCAAAGTGATTAACACAAATGATTTCGTTATTTTTAACATTTTCAATGTTTGATTCTAGATCTTCTTTTAAACTTGGGCCATTTCCCAAAATAATTATTCTATCTGAAATTGCTTTTATCTCGCGAAATTTTCTAACATTCTTTGATAAAAATATAACTTTTATCAAACTCAAAAAAGATTGATATAGTTTTGTAAACCATAGCGATATTTTAAAGAAAGTAATTGTCATTAAAATATTTTTTACAAATATAGTTTTTAAGATTAAAATCTGATGAAAGTCAATAATAGTTTAATATAAAAAGTTTAAAAATAAGTTACTAAACTTTGCGTGTATCTTATCAAATCAATTTACATATTTTTTCGAGCCACTTCGCATCAATTTCGTCGAAAGAATTAAATTTATTGCTGTCCACATCCAAAACGCCAACTACTTTATTATTTTTATAAATGGGTACAACTATTTCTGAATTTGAACGCGAGTCGCAAGCTATATGTCCCGGGAATTGATGCACATCTGGTACTATAATGGTCTTCATCTGATTTATCCCTGCCCAACATACACCTGTATTTTTTTCTATTTTTTGACATGCAAGCGAACCTTGATAAGGACCAACCAATAATTCATCATCTACGAGCAGATAAAAACCTGTCCAGAAAAAATAATCCATTTTATGATGCAAAAGCGCAGCAATAGTAGCCATCCTAGATATATCAAAGTCAGTTTTAGTAAGAAGTCCTTTCAACTGTTCGTAGATTCTTAAATATCTCGCTTCTTTAATTTTTGTTTCCATAATAGAAGTTTTTGTGAAAATTTTTATTTAAAAATAGTTATTACAATACTAACAAAGGTATTAAAAATTTGAATAATAAATAATTCCAAATTAAAATAGTTTTTACTTTAAAAAGAGATTAGTAAAAATTTGAATTAAATTATTCTCAACATTAAATGTGAATTCAGGATTTGAGTTAATAATGAAATGATGATAATAAGTATAAAGAAGAGTAGCTGATTCTTAAGGTGTTGCGAATAGTAATCTATTTAAACTTTGTGTTGAAATTTTATTTTATTTATTAAAATTCTAGATTGTTTATTGAAAAATTTTCATAAATTAATCAAAAAGCAAATAAGTAAAGCGTTAATCTCTTTCCACAAGATATTGTGAACTTGTCAGTCAAGTAATTTCTTCATTGTGGGAGCAAATATTTGTTAAGAGAG
This sequence comes from Bacteroidales bacterium Bact_19, assembly GCA_001603595.1. Taxonomy (GTDB): domain Bacteria; phylum Bacteroidota; class Bacteroidia; order Bacteroidales; family ML635J-15; genus Bact-19. The sequence goes on along the minus strand of LUZK01000058.1, from coordinate 396 downwards.
TTGAATATGATGAAGTAATTTTAAGAAGATATATTTATCTATTTTTTATTTGTGTTGTTAATTTCATTTTATTTTTTAATTTTGCAGCAGTTTATTTATTGAGAAACATTTGAAATGAATCAAAAAGTTAAAAAAGTAAAGCGTAATCCCTTTCCACAAGAGATTGTGACCTTGCCGGTTAAGGAATGTCCTCACTGCGGTAGCAAACATTTTATTAAGTTTGGAAAGTACGTAAATATATCGAGATATAGATGTAAAGTATGTCGTCGTACGTTTCTTCCGACAAGTGGGAGCAGCATTCATTACATAAATAAAAAGGAGAAGTTTCTGAGGTTATTTGATATGTTCAATAGTGGGGAGGTTTTGACGATAAAAAATATTTCTCAAAAGTTTGGG
>LUZK01000148.1 GCA_001603595.1 Bacteroidales bacterium Bact_19 | reverse complement strand
GGATATCCCATAATCATAGTGAAATCCCCTTGTTCTACTCCGGCAATAGATATTGGTAAATAATGTAAAGGTTGATAAGGAACATTATCTTTGCTGTAGGATTTGGTGGGTTTACCATCGGGTGACATATAAACTCTGAAAACCGAAAAATCGCCGGTATGACGAGGCCACATCCAGTTGTCGGTATCGCCACCGAATTTACCTATAGATGAAGGAGGAGCTCCTACAAAACGAACATCACCAAAAGCTTCGTAAACAAACAAATAATATTCGCTGCCTTGAAACATTTCAGATACAGAAGCTTCGTAATGAGTATCTTTTACAGCTTCTTTTTCTATATCTTTGATGGCTTTTGAAATTTTCTTATTGCGTTCTTCTTCGCTCATTTTGTCGGTAACTTCAGCTAATACTTTTGAAGTAACGTCTTCAATTCTTACAACTCTGGTAACTCTAATTCCCGGACAATATATTTCTTCCTCGTAGCTTTTTGCCCAATAACCATTATCAAGATAATTGTTTTCGACACTGCTTAATTTTGTTATAGCTTCGTAACCACAATGATGATTTGTAAACAAAAGTCCTTGATTGCTTACGATTTCACCAGTACAGAATCCCGTTCCGTTTTCAGACTGTAACTGAAAAATAGCATCTTTTAATGAGGAATTATTAATACTATAAATTTCTTCGGCGGTAAGTTTTAATCCCAATTTTTGCATATCGCCGTAATTGAGCTGCGAAATTTTATTCAACAGCCACATTCCTTCA
>LUZK01000147.1 GCA_001603595.1 Bacteroidales bacterium Bact_19 | reverse complement strand
AAATTTACATAATATTGGGAATCGAGAGCCCGATACTTATGGAAAATTTTCATTTGATGAATTTTTAATAAATTTAAAAAAAGAATTTAATAAACATTCAATTTATTATTTTCAATCACACTATGAAGGAGAAATTGTATCAAAAATACATTCGTTAAAACAAGAAAATATTGGTGCATGTGTTATAAATGCCGGAGCATACTCACATACATCAGTAGCAATAAGAGATGCCATATCATCGGTAGAAATTCCATTTGTTAATGTTCATATTTCTAATATTTATAAGAGGGAAAAATTCAGAAACAATGATTTGATTGCTCCCGTTTGTATTGGTTCAATAAGTGGATTTGGATTAAACTCATATCGTTTGGCAATTTTAGAATTAATATACCGACATGGATAAAACTAGAACTATTTACAGACTAAGAAAGAATAAAAATAACATTTTAATTAATGTTATTGTTCTTTTATTTGGAATCTTGCTTTTGTCTTTGCTCCAAATTTTTGAGCTCAATTTTTTAAATTTATTCCGCGATAAAAATTTAGCTCTCCTAAACAATGATTATAATTTTGGAATAAATAAAGCATTATGGTTAAGCGAAATTTCGTATAAAATTCTTGAAAAATCTGCAATTCTTTCGATAGTATTTTCACTTGAAGGCTTTATAATGTTATTTTTTATTATACGGCTAAACGGTCGCAGTAAAGGCATCCTATCAAACTCTCCATTTATTTTAGGGCTTGGAACACTGATTGTTTTTACATATTATTTTTTAATGGGAGTTTTGTCGCCGGGGAAAGGAAATTTGAATGAAATATCTCAAAATTTTTTTATACTAAGAGTTTTAGGTTTTATCCTGATTTTAATTGCAAATATTATGTTTGTTATTAAAATGTTTATTGATATTATTTTGGAAAGAGATAAAGAATAGTTTTTGGTTAATTTTTAAATGTGCAAAAAATAAAAAATCAAATTCTTTATAAATATTTTTGTTAAGTTAAAAAAATAGAGTTATTTTTGCAAGCTAAATAAATTGGTTTAATTAAATAATAGTTTTAGAGATGAAGAATTATTTAGATTCAGAAAAAAAGAAGGAAATTTTTTCTAAGTACGGGAAGTCTAATAACGACACAGGCTCACCAGAAGCACAAATTGCGTTATTTTCCTACCGTATCAGTCACTTAACTGAGCACTTGAAAAAAAATCGCAAAGATTTTAACACTCAGAGAGCATTGATAAATTTGGTAGGTAAAAGAAGACGTCAGCTTGATTATTTAAAGAAAGTTGACATCGAAAAATATAGAGCAATCGTAAAAGAGCTGGGGTTACGTCGTTAAGACCCAAACAAAAAAGCAAGACTTTATGTTTTGCTTTTTTTTTAATTAATAAAAGGATTAAATTTAAATATAAAAAAAAATGTATAATGAAATTAAAAAAGTCGTAAAATTAAACGACGGCAGAGAAATCGAAATTTCCACCGGAAAACTCGCAAAACAAGCAACCGGGTCGGTAGTGGTGAAGATGGGTAAAACCATGTTGTTAGCAACAGTTGTTGCAGCTGATGAAGCAAAAGAAGACGTTGACTTTATGCCACTCTCGGTAGAGTATAAAGAAAAATATGCTGCAGTAGGCAGATTTCCGGGAGGCTTTTTGAAAAGAGAAGGCAAACCTTCTGATTACGAAATTCTGGTATCACGCCTTGTTGATAGAGCTTTACGTCCGCTATTTCCGGATGATTATCACGCCGAAGTGTTTGTAAACATAATGCTTATGTCTGCAGATCCTGACGATATGCCAGACGCTTTAGCCGGATTGGCAGCTTCAGCAGCAATGTCTGTTACTGATATTCCATTCAGTGGACCAATCTCTGAAGTAAGAGTATCGAGAATAAACGGGAAATTAGTGATTAATCCGACATTCTCACAAAATAAAGATGCTGACATAGACATGATTGTGGCCGGTACCATTGATAATATTGTGATGGTTGAAGGCGAGCTCAATGAAGTGTCTGAGGAAGAAATGATTGAAGCAATTAAATTTGCTCATGAAGCAATACAAGATCAATGTCGAGTTCAGCTTGAATTAAGAGAAGCTTGTGGTATTACTGGATTTGCTGAGTATTGCCACGAGGTTAATGATGAAGATCTCAGAAAAAAAGTATGGGATGAATGCTTTGATAAAGTTTATAAAGTGGCAATGAGTAAAACTGCCGATAAACATCTTCGCAAAAAGATGTTTCAGGAAGTAAAAGAAGAATTCTTATCCCAATACGATGAAGAAAATCTCGAAAGCGTAAAAAAATTCGTTGACAGATATTTTCATGATGTAGAAAAAGAAGCTGTTAGGCAAATGGTTTTAAATGAAAAATTCAGGCTTGATGGAAGAAAGTACGATGAAATTCGTCCGATATGGTGCGAAGTTGACTATTTGCCCATGGCTCATGGTTCGGCTTTATTTACCAGAGGTGAGACACAATCACTAACCACAGTTACGCTAGGCGGAAAACTCGATGAACAAATGCTCGACGGTGTTATGATTCAACGTTTCGAATCTTTTGTATTACATTATAATTTTCCACCTTTTTCTACCGGCGATGCAAAACCTTATCGTGGAGTAGGCCGTAGAGAGATCGGTCATGGAAATTTAGCTCACAGAGCTATTTCAAAAGTAATTCCTCCAAAAGGCGAAAAATTTCCTTATACTGTTAGAGTTGTTTCGGATATTTTAGAATCAAATGGTTCAAGTTCAATGGCAACAGTTTGTGCCGGTACATTAGCACTTATGGATGCAGGTGTCCCAATTTCTCGTCCGGTTTCAGGTATTGCCATGGGATTAATTTACGATCCAAAAACAGGCAAATTCGCAGTGCTTAGTGATATTCTCGGTGACGAAGACCACCTTGGCGATATGGACTTCAAAGTTTGCGGAACAGAAAAAGGTATTACCGCCACCCAAATGGACATAAAAATTGACGGTCTTTCTTATGAAATTCTCCAACAAGCACTCGAACAAGCAAAACGCGGACGCGAACATATAATGAGAGAAATGATGAAAGCTATTGATAAACCCAGACCAAATTATAAACCACATGCCCCGCGTATCGAAACAATGATTATTCCAAAAGAAATGATTGGTGCTGTTATTGGGCCGGGTGGTAAAATCATTCAGGAAATTCAGGCTAAAACAAATACAACTATTGCCATTTCAGAAATTGATGAAAAAGGCTACGTTGAAATTACCGCTGCCAACGAAAATGATATGATTGCAGCGAAAGAAAAACTATATAACATAGTTAGAGTTCCTGAATTAAACAAAGTTTATAAAGGCAAGGTAGTTGGAATTACTACATTCGGAGCATTCATCGAAATTATGCCCAACTATCAAGGTCTTCTTCATATTTCAGAAATAGACTGGAAACGCATCAAATCTGTTGATGAAGTGCTCAAAGAGGGAATGGAAATTGAAGTTAAACTTATTGATATTGAGGATAAAACAGGTAAACTTAGACTCAGCCGCAAAGCACTTCTGCCAAAACCTCCTAAAAACGAAGGAGATACTAAAGAATAATTTTAAAGCCGGTTTAAGCCGGCTTTTTTTTTTACTAACAAATTGTTATAAATTTATATGATTCTAATTAAAATTAATCAAGAATCATTTTATTTCTTAATAAATTTATATTCTTCAAGATTATTATCTGAGACAACTTTTATGCTATAAATACCGGAACTAAGATTTGATATGTCAATTTTTGTATGACTTTCGCAGTAAAGTTCTTTTACTAAACGTCCTTTTATATCATAAATTTTTATAATTACAGGTTTTAAAGCAGTTATTGAAAGAAAATCACCGGCAGGATTTGGATAAAAATCTATTAGTTTTTGGGAGAAATTATCATTAACCGACTGGATTCCATTTACATAAACAGTCCAATTTTTAACAATGGTTGTATCTTCGGCTGTAATTGTGTAGTAAACTGGGTAATTAAAATTTTGAGGTAAAGTTGGGTTGGGCGAAATAGTAGCACCTTCACTTATTGTCATCACAGGAACCAGTATACTCAAATCTGTTGGTGGAGGCACATTTAACAAAATAAATCCATTTTCTGAATCTATAATTGCCTCCCCATCTTGTCCGGGAAGATGAAAACTAACTATTTCGGCTTCTTGATTAAGAGGACGTACAGATATAGAGTCAACAGTCATTACTGAATGATGTATCCCTCCTACAAGTTGTATCAAGAAAAACAATTCTGTGTTTTGGTATTGAGGATAATAATCTTTTTCAAGAATTAAATCTTGTACAGATGTATTTGACCAGTAAGAATTTGATTGTAGTGTTGTAATAGAGTATCCCGGTGTATAGTTCAATTCAACCCTAATATAATCGGTATTGTTTCCAGTGCTCATTTTTTGCCAATCTAAGCTGTATTTGAATGTTACTTTTACAGGACGATTAATATTTAATTTTGGAGTAAATAATCTTGTTACAGCAAAACCTTCATCTTCAGTAGTATTAAACATAAGTTCCGCTTTATTCGGCTCTATTTGATTTATGTTCCAATAACTTTTTTCAGAAATTACAAAACTATAAGCTAATCCGTATGGTAAAACATTATCGTTCATGTAAAAACCTTCAAAATTTTGAATGTAAGGTAAATCTAAAACAGGAGTTGTCGTAAATTCAATTGGACCAACTAATTGCATAGTGTCATTTCCGCAAATAGACTGAACATAAGCTCTATATTGGGTATCAGGTTGTAGCGATTCAAAAACTATACGTTGAGTTGTTCCAATATCGGTATTTTGGCTTGTCTTGGTGTAATAAATTTGGTCAAAAGGATTTTGGTAAACTGTAAAAAGATATGAATCAGGCACATCAGACCAAGCATTTGTCCAAATTGCTGCAGCAGAAATTGAACCAACAGCATGAATTCTAAAATTCATTGCCGGCATGCAAGAACTTGTATTCATTTCTAAAAACATAACAGGTTTTCCTGAAGCTGAAGCACTAGTTTGCACATTGCAAAGTGTTCCACTATTTGACGCAACTCCTCTCATAAGATTAGGGGTATCGGAATTGTAAATTTTTATATAACCTGTGTTTGATGTTGTTGAATTAATGCCAAAACAAACATCAATTACAATATTGTCAATACCATTCCAATAGAAAGGATTTTGAAAAACTATTTGATTATATCCTGGAGTTGCAAAATTAAAAGAAGCTTTATTATATACTGTCGTGAAAGAACCGGTATTAACATGAGAGGATAAATCATTTTGTGAAGTGTGCCCCATTTTTATTTCAAAGTTTGTCAAAGGTACTGCAGTTAATTCAATAACTTCCCAAGTTAATGATGTTATATTTCCTTCTATTCCACCAGCTGCAATAATTTCATTCGCAGTGTAAATTATTTGTACATGTCTGGACTTGAAGTTGGTGTTGTAGGGATTTACAGTCATTCCTTGTGTAGTGCTCTGATTTGAACCGCTTAATATAACTTGACCTGCAAAAAGATCAAAAATTATTAGAAGTTGACAAATAAAAAAAATTATTTTTTTCATAAGACTTAAAAATTTTTTATTATTACAAAAGTATGAAAAAATAATATAATTTTTGCAATCTTTTATAATTTTTTTTGATTACATATATAAATTAAAAAATTACAGTTTTCATAAGACTTTTGCTTATTCCTTTTTTATTTTGAATTATCAAGTAAATTTATGTCATTGTACAAAAATATTAAGATTTATCAAGTTTATATGTATTCTAGATTTTTATATATGTTCATGTTTTAATTGTTTTCAAAATTATTTCAACTTTTTCCTTCATAGTTAAATTTCCATCTATCCAATGAATTTTTATTTCATCTTTTTCCATTTTTCTGAAAAATGTCATTTGACGCTTTGCAAATTGATGAATTGCGGTATTTAATTTAAAAAACAGTTCCTCTTTGTTTATTCTTCCAGCGAGGTAGTAACTTAGAAATTTATATTCCAAACCATAATATTCCATATCTTCCAAACTCAGTCCACTTTGATGAAGCCGGATAGCTTCTTCAATAAGTCCGTTTTCTAGACGGTATTTTAATCTTTCGCTTATTCTTTTGCGACGAGTATCTCTATCGTATAAAATTCCAAACACGATGTAATTGATTGAATTTTCTAAAGTTGGAGGAATATTATTTTTTTTGTAGTAATCGGCAATTTCAATAGCTCTGATAGCTCGCTTTTTTGTAATAAGGTCGCTTTTATTATGTAAAGGTTTATAATTTAGCAGTATTTTCTCTAGTTCAATTAAATCCAAATTTTCCAATTTTTTTCTTAAAGGCATATTCACAGGAACATATATCATTTGATAATTTTTCAATACCGATTCAATGTATAACCCTGTCCCTCCGCACAAAACAGGCAACTTTCCTCTACTTTTTATGTCGTTATACACTTTTTTAAAATCATTACAATATTCAAAAACATTGTATTTGTACCCGGCATCCACAATGTCTATCAGATGAACCGGGATTTTCACTCCGTTAATGGTATATTCATCGAGGTCTTTGCCTGTACCGATATCCATACCACGATAAACCTGACGACTATCAGCACTAATGATTTCAGCATTCAATTTATAAGCTAGATTTACAGCTACGGATGTTTTTCCACCTGCAGTAGCACCGGTTATTACAATCATGTCATATTTTGAACTCATTTTAATTGCTTTTTTGAATTTTTTATCAAAAATAACTTAATTTTGTCGCAATTGTGTTATTTATGAATTTTTCTGAACTTGTAAAATATTTGTTAAATATTTTTCTCCAACCTCAAAGCGATTGGGAAACCGGGAAATTAAACAATCATGTTTCAAAAAATAATTTTAAAAAATTAATCATTTACTTAGCCCTGAGTTTATTTATATTCAGATTGTTTGGTAAAACACTTAAATATCTTCCGTTTTATTCATTCATAAACATTTTTACATATTCACTATTGAGTTCTGTTTCTGATTTAATTTTTATCGTTCTTGTAATTTATGTTGTTAATAAACTTTATGTACATTTTACCAACAAAGTTAATATTTCTTGCGTGATTTTACTTGTTTTATTGACTTTGCTTCCGTTTTATGTAGCAACAATAATTTTCAATATTTTTCCTCCCCTATTCTTTTTATTGCTTTTGGGATTTTATGGTTTTTATCTCGGATATATCGGGATAAATAAAATTTTTAATTTGACGGGAGATAAACAAACAATTTTCTTTTTATTGTACATATTTGTAACTATAGGAATTTATAT
>LUZK01000057.1 GCA_001603595.1 Bacteroidales bacterium Bact_19 | reverse complement strand
TTTAGAAAAAATGTTAATACTTGTAGAAAAATCTTGAAAAAAATTTTTGCACAAATCTAACTTAACTGACATTAAAAAATTGTTTTTAAAATGCAAAAATTTTTTTATTTTTTTTCGTAATTTTTTTTAACACAATTTACTGTTAAATAGTTAAAAATTTATACTTATAACATGTTAACATAAACATATTAACAGATGTTAGTATTTTTATTAATTAGCTGAAAATCAATATTTGTTTTAATTTTTTATTGTTATTAAAATTTAATATCTGATATTTGCAAATAGAAAATTAAAAGATTTTATGTTTTTATAAACTTGTAAACAGTGAATAATAATAATAATCAGAATTTTTAAATATTAAATAATTACAATTATGATTAATAATATTGAAAATCAAATCAAAAATTTTGGTTATATTTCTGAACCAATACCGGATGGAATTGATATTAAGAGAGAAATAAGAAGAATGGCAGATGAAAAAAATGCTGTTTTGCTGGGACATTTTTATGTAGATGGTGAATTACAGGATTTATGTGATTTTGTTGGCGATAGTTTACAATTATCCCAACAAGCTGCAAAAACAAATGCAGATATAATTGTATTTATAGGAGTACATTTTATGGCCGAAACAGCAAAAATTTTATCTCCAAATAAAAAAGTATTAATTCCTGATTTGAATGCTGGTTGCTCTTTAGCAGAATCCTGTAAAACTGAGGATTTTAAAAAATTTATTGAAAAATATTCTGATCATATTGTTATTTCTTACGTTAATACAACTGCAGAGATAAAAGCTCTTACGGATATTGTTGTAACATCATCAAATGCTAAAAAAATTATTGAGAGCTTGCCAAAAGATGCAAAAATTATATTTGGACCGGATAAAAACTTAGGAAATTATATTAATAGTGTTACAGGAAGAGAAATGATATTATGGGATGGTGCTTGTCATGTACATAAACAATTTGACCTAGAAGCAATTATAAGATTAAAACAAGAAAATCCTGATGCTAAGCTAATTTCACATCCTGAATGTGAGAAACCAATATTACTTATTTCTGATTTTGTTGGAAGTACAAGCAATCTTTTAGAATTTACAAAAAAAGATGATTCTCTTAAATATATAGTCGCAACAGAATCCGGAATACTTCATCAAATGCGAAAAGCTAATCCATCAAAAACTTATATTCCAGCACCTGCATTGGACTCTACCTGTGGTTGTAACGATTGTAATTTCATGAAGCTAAATACAATTGAAAAAGTTTATAATTGTATCAAATACGAACAACCTGAAATAAATCTTGACGAAAAATTAATTAAACGAGCTGAAAAATCGATTATTAACATGTTGGAATTATCAAAAAAACTTGGTTTGTGAAATTTAATTTGTTTGCAATAATTATAATTTTTGCGATTGCAAAAAACCAATTTTTGTACTCCCAAAATTTATTTTCCTTTAGTGCAAATGGTTTTTATACAATAAAAAATTATTCTAAATTTCCTGATATTCATCCAGGATATTATTTTGGTTTATCTTATGGAAAACAATTTAATGATGAATATCAATGGTCTGAATTTTATAATTATCCTCAAATATTTATATCACTGTATGCTGTAAAACCTGGAAATCCTGAATTAGGATTAATTTTAGGAATTTGTCCGGAGATTAGTTTAAAAATTAAAAGTTCAGATAAAATCAATGTTAAATTTAAAGGTGGAATAGGTTTCTCATATAACTCCAATCCCTATAATTATACTGAAAATTCATTAAATTTAATGATAGGCTCAAATATTACTGCTTTTGCAAATGGAAAAGTAGTTATTGAAAAATTTTATTCAGACAATTTAAGATATCAATTTTCATTTGGAGCAATACATTTGTCAAATGGTCATTTAAAGCTTCCTAATAATGGTCTGAATTCTTTGGTTGTTGGTTTGGGTGTAACTTTTAAAAAAAACGAAATAAAACAAAATGATATTTTAATTAAAGAATTTAACTACGACCATAAATGGAAAAAATTTATTTCTATTTCTTTTGGTTTACATGAGTTTGGTTCTGCCACAAAACCTGCTAATGGACCAAAATTTTTAGTATATAATCTATCGTCTGGAATGTTATTTAAAAACTCTGCTTCAAATAGACATTATTTTGGTTTTAATTTGACTCAATATTCAAGTTTTAAGTATTTTATGACAAAACAAGAATTTTTAAACAATAATATTTTATTAAATAGTTTTACATTTGGAGTTTTCTGGGGTCATGAATTTTTGTTTGGAAATTGTGGATTTTATACAGAAGCTTGCCTTGATATTTATAAACCTTTTTATCGTAATCATGTTAGAATTTACGACTCTGATATAGGTTTAAAAACATTTATTAAAACAATAAACAGTAACAAAATTGGATACCGTTATACATTAAATTTAAATAAAAAATTAAAAATTATTGCAGGTTTAAATTTAAAAGTTAATTTTGGGCAAGCTGATTTTGTTGAAAGTTTTATTTTGTTAAATTTTTAACTTTATAATTATGAAAAAGTTAGGCATTATTATTTTTTTAAACTTTATTTTTTGTTTAGGTGTTAATAGTCAATTTATCGTAGGATTGAATGGTGGATTAAATTCTACCTGGTTAATTAATAAACAGGTTTTTGATCAAGGTGCTGAACAAGATATTGAAGCATCGTTTGGTAATTTTTTTGGATTCAGCGCATCTTATTATTTTAGTGATAATTTTGGTATTGAAATAAATTTAAATAGCACAAAAATTAATCAGAAATATTTGGGTTCTGTTAAAAATTTTATAAATAACGATATATTATATAATTCTTCAATATCTTATAATTCAAATGATATTCCTGTTATTTTTAAATTTGGTCAATGGTCATATTTTGAGTTAGGTGGTTTAATTCATTTAGTAAATAAAGTAACATATAATAGAACTTTTATTGATCCTTCTGGATTTGCTTTAATAAATGGAAATATTTTTACATATTCTAATGCAAGTAATATAGCTGTTAAAAATAAGTTTAAATCTAATGGATATGGTGTTTTGATGGGTTTTGGAACTAATTTTAATTTAATAAATAATAAATTATTATTAAATTTCGGATTTCGAGTAAACTATATAATTTCTGATGTCTACGGTATTAACGGTTTGGGATTTGATAAAGAAAGTTCTTATTTGAGTGATGAAGAAAAAGCTAATTTCAAAACTAATCCTCTTTATGGTGGATTAAAGCTAAGTTTGCTGTATGTTTTTAATTAATATATTTATATTTAAGAATGCACTTTATCGAGTTAAAAGAAATTAATTCTACAAATTTTTATTCTTCAGAATTAATAAAAAATAAAATTATAAATCAAGAAACAATTGTATTTGCTTATAAACAAACTGATGGTAAAGGTTTAGGTAATAATAAATGGTTATCTGAACCTTTTAAAAATATTTTGATGTCAATAATTACATTTCTCGAAATACGAGTTACAGATTTTTTTAAACTAAATTTAATTGTATCTCTTGCCGTTATTGAGTATTTAAAATTATTTGGTGTTAAGGCAAAAATTAAATGGCCTAATGATATTTATGTTAATAACCAAAAAATTTGTGGAATTTTGATTGAGAACAATATTTCAGGAAATTTTATAAGTTCTTCAATTATTGGTATTGGTTTAAATGTAAATCAAGTTTATTTTGATGAAAGTATTCCAAATCCAGTAAGTTTAAAAATTATTACAGGTATTGATTATAATATAAAAGAACAGATTAAAGTTCTTGGAGAAATTGTATTACAAAAAATTAAACAAAATAAAAATGCTGCTTTTGAAATACTAAAAAATGAATACTTAAAAGTTTTATTTTTATACAATGAATATACTGAATTTCAGGATAATAGTAACAAATTTAAAGGTAAAATAATTGATATTGAAAATAACGGACACATAGTTATTGAGAAATTTGAGGGTGATGTTTCGAAGTATTTTTTTAAAGAAGTAAAATTTTTATAAAATTCAAGGCTAATCTAAAATCTGTATTTCTTCTTTTCTTTTTTGAAGAATTATTAAATAATCATACATAATTTTTGTTGGATAAATTTTATAAGCTTTTTTTACGTAATCAATAGATAAATCAATATTTCCTTTGATTTCGTTATAAACTGCTAGGTTGAATAATGAGAATGAGGAATGTTTTTCATTTTCTGATTCTGATAATTTAAGCCAAATTTCTGCCGCTTCATCCCAATGATTTTGTTGGGCAAATTTTGATGCTACTATTAGATTTTTATCATAAGTTTTATAAATATATCTAGGTTCTGTAAACCATGTTGGTGAGATTCTTGAAGCATAGTCATATCCAACAATTTCTGAAACTGCAAAAAATAACTTAAAACGTCCTTTAAATCTATTATTAGGTTTTATGTATTTAGTTTCAAAACAATATTCGTTAGTAAATTGGTCTATAACTGTATAATCAGAAATGTTGTATGTTCGCCAGGTTGTTGAAATTGTTATATATTCATATGTTTCCTCATTAATATATTCTTTTACATAACCTGACTTGTACATATCAAGACTAACAAGAATATTATTATTATGATTTGATGACAATAAATCTATTTCATTCTTTTCAAGTTCAAGTGGAATAAAAAATCCATCACTAGCGGATATATTTTCATTAAAAATTTTTATTGCATTTTTTTTACCTGAATCATTAACCGAATTTATAAATGCATCAATGCAAATTTCTGATGCTGTAATATCTCTTTTAAAGTTTTTAGCAAAAAATAATTTGTATATAAATTGCTTTCCTTCTTTGGGCGTTTTTATTTTTGTTCTGTTAAAAACTAATATTGTATCATATTCTATACCCAGATTTATAGAAGGAGGTTTGAGAACATCAACATAAACTTTAGAAGTATTGCAGGAAATAAAAGAAAACAAAAGAGAAAAAATTAAAAAATTTTTAAACTTATTTTTTTTCATAAAAATACGCTATCAATGCCAAAAACAAAATTATTAAAAATGTCTAATTCTTCGCAGAATTCAGAACCTCTATATTTCCCTAAATCAGAATAGGATATTTTTATTTTGTAATTTTCTTGAAATTCAATTGCTAAATTTTTATAAGACCAATGCCATTTTTCTTCGAGATAACCAGTTTTTCTGTTTGATGTATATACTTGATAAAATCCGAATTTTGGAGCATTTTCACAAAGCCATTCATAAATTGCTATACCTTCAGATGATTTATAAAATTGTAGAGTTGTGCTGTTAAAATCAATATCTGTACCCCAGTGATGGCGTGATGTACCTGGCATTGCAATATATTTTAAAGCGTTTTTAATAGTTTTAATATCATATCTAGCAGAAATCTGACTATTCCATAAATATAATTGAGTATCATAGTTTCTAACTGCAGAAACTATTTTTAGATTTATTCCTTGCGAATATGCATATTCTAACATTTGTAATAATGCAAAATAAACTTCGCGATGTATATATTCTATTCTGTAAGTGCAATATTTCGATGGTATTTGTAAAAAATTACTGTCGGTTTCGGGATTATACTTTCCAATTAAGTATTTTTTTTCAATATCTTTTGGTTGTAAAATTTCTTTAATTTTTTTTTGAGATGAGGTATCTTCAATTAGAATTTCATTTTTTATAAAATTATTTTTAGGACTTGTATTTGTGCAAGAATTGATAATGAAAAATAATAGTAAAATTTTAAAAACAAAGAATTTAATTTTCATTTAAAAATTTTTGAATAGAATTAAAAATTGATATTTCGTTAAGATTATATTTAAAAAGTAATTCTTGAGGTGTGCCTGATTCTCCAAAAGTATCTTTTATACCTAAAATTTTAATTTTGACAGGAAAATTTTGAGATAGGACTTCTGACACAGCAGAACCCATTCCGCCGGAAATTTGATGTTCTTCTAAAGTAATAATTTTATTAGTTATTTTTGCTAAGTTTATTATTGCTTCTTTATCTATTGGTTTAATAGAATATAAATTTAGTACAGAAGAATAAATATTATATTTTTCGAGTAATTCAGAAACTTTTAACGAAGTATAAACCATAGAACCACAAGCAATTATTCCAATATCCTTACCTGATTTGAGTAGTTTTGATTTCCCGGGAAAAATTTTTTCTACAGGATTAGTGAAATTGGGCAGTGCTTCACGGGCATATCTTATAAAAACTGGTCCGGATATTTGTTCTACAGCCGCTACAAAACATTGTTTAGTTTCATTAGCGTCGCAAGGACATAAAACTGTCATGTTTGGTAATGACCGCATTATTGCTATATCTTCAAGAGCTTGATGAGATGCACCATCTGGACCAACGGAAATTCCGGCATGTGCACCTCCTATTATTACATGTAAATTATTGTAACAAATAGAAACTCTGATTTGGTCAAGTGAACGTGTGGAGATAAATGTAGAATAAGTTGAAAATACAGGAATTTTACCTGAAAGAGATAGACCTGCTGCAATAGATGCAGCATTTTGCTCTGCTATTCCAAGTGAAAAAAATCTATCAGGATAAACTTCTTTGAATTTATCAACACCAACAGATTTACTAATATCGAGACCTAAACATACAATTTCAGGGTGTCTTTCTGCCATTTCAATTAATCCTGCAGAAAATCCTTCACGCATTAAAGATTTAGAAATATCATTCATAAAATTACTCCTGGTCTTCTGCATACCATTCAGCATATGAATTTGCTGTTTCGTAAAGCCTTAAACTTACTAATTTAATTCCATCAGGTAACAGGGGAATAATTATGTTGGAAAAATAAATAATCAAATTTTCTGCCGTAGGCTGAAAATCAAAAATATGTAATCTTTTAAAAAGAATATTCTGTTTTAATAAATCTTTAATGTCTTCTTTGTTAGAAATTATCAAACTATGGTCGAATACATCAACTATATTTTCTTTAACAATTTTTTTTAGGTTTCCAAAATCAATAACCATTCCAAATTTAGTTGATTTATCATTATTTTCAGGTTCACCCATAACAGTTACATATAATTTATAAGAGTGACCATGTACATTTCTGCAAAGTCCGTCATAGTTATGTAAAGCATGTGCAGTTTCAAAATCAAATATTTTTGTTACTCTAATTTTTACCATTGTTATAAATTTTGTTAATAAACAAAGATATGTAAATTTTTGTTTTTGAATTATAAATGAATATGAAAATAATATAAAAATATTAATTTTACGCCTTGAATTAGCTTAAAAATAATGGTTAAATATTTAGATATAGTTAATATCATTAAAAGTGATTTAGAGAGGTTTGATGAATTGTTCAATGAAACAATAAGAAAGTCTGGGTACAGTATTGATGAAGTTCTTGAATATGTTGGTAAGAATAACGGGAAAAGAATTAGACCAATACTTGTTTATTTGTCTGCTCGTGTGTTTGGAGAAGTAAATAAAAAGACGGATATAGCGGCTCTCCTTATAGAAATAATTCATACAGCAACATTATTACATGATGATGTGATAGATGAAGCCGATTTACGAAGAGGAGAAAAGACTGTTAATAATAAATGGAATAATAAAACTGCAATTTTATCAGGTGATTATATGTTTGCTAAAGCTATGAATATTGCTACAGCAAATAAGATGTATGATTTATTTGATATTATAAGCCCAGCAATTTTAGATCTTAGTATAGGTGAACTTGAACAAATGAATAAAAGTAAAAGTTTTGATATTGAAGAAGAAGATTACTTTGATATTATTTATAGGAAAACTGCTTCATTGATTCAAGCAGCCTGTCATTGTGGTGTTATAAGCGTTAATCATCAAGTTGAAAAAATTGATTGTCTAAAGGAGTACGGTAAAAACATTGGATTAATATTTCAAATTAAAGATGATGTTTTAGATTATTTTGGTTCTGAAAAAACGGGTAAATTAGTTGGTAAAGATATTATTGAAGGAAATGTAACCTTGCCCCTAATTTTTGCAGTAAAATCTTTATCTAACAATAAGCTAATTAGGTTAAAAAAATTATGGTTAAATCGTAGTGATAAAAATGCTGTTTCTGAAATAATAGAAATTGTTAAAAGCTCTTCAGCATTAGAATTATGTAATATAAAAATGAATGATTTAAAGCAAAAGGCTTTGAATTGTTTGAATTCAAGTATAGAAAAAAACCGAGTAAAAGATTCACTCGTTTATTTAGTGGAATATATTATTCAACGAGAAAATTAAAAATAATTTATAATTTTATTATCTCCGGAAAGTTTAGCAACATCAGTTAAGATATTATTGGCTAATCTTGATGCACCCAATCTGAATAATTTGTTATTAAGCCATTCTTCGCCTAAAACATTTTTTACTATAAGATAATAAAGAATTGCATCTTCAGATGTAACAATTCCACCTGAAGGTTTAATACCAATCTTTTTGCTTGTTTTGTTAAAATGTTCTTTAATTGCTAGACACATAGAATATACTGCTTCGGGAGTAGCTGAAACAGAAGTTTTTCCTGTTGATGTTTTAATAAAATCGGCACCTGATTCCATAGAAATAATTGAAGCAAGGTAAATGTTTTCGAGAGTTATTAGATCTCCTGTTTCAAGAATTACTTTTAAGTGTACTTCTCCAATAGTTTTTTTAATAATATTAATTTCTGCTGCTACTTTGTCAAATTCTTTATCAAAGAATTTACCAACTGATAAAACTATATCAATTTCATCGGCTCCTTTTTCTTTAATAAGTTCGCATTCAGCAATTTTAACAGAAAGAAATGTTTGTGAAGACGGAAAATTAGCACCTACTGCTGCAAGGCTAACTTTATTGTCTTTTAAATTTTCTCTTACTAGTGAAACAAATGACGGATATACACAAATAGCTGCTACATTATTAAAATGCGGAAAATTAGAGTTAAATTGATTAACTTTCTCAACCATTTGAGAAATTTTTTGAGTTGTATCGTTTGTGTTAAGGCTTGTTAAATCTATGCAATTGAAAATTTTTTTAAGTTCTTCTACGGTTTTGAATTCAGAAACTTGATTTTTTAACGATTCTATGATTTCCGGCATTTTAGAAAAATCTGGATAATTAACTATTTCTTTCATAAGTTTAATTTTTTGTTTTGTATATGTCTTTTATTATCTCTATTTGTTTTCTTTTCGATATTTTTTTGGATTGCATCTGTCAAATTTATTCCGGTTTGATTAGCTATACAAGTCAGTACCCATAAAACATCAGCTATTTCCTCACTGAGGCTCAACGTTTCGTCCTCTTTTTTTGATTGTTCTCCGAATTGTCTGGCAATAACTCTTGCCATCTCTCCTATCTCTTCTGTTAGAACAATCATATTAGTTTTAACATCAAAATATCTTACTCCGTATTTTTTTATCCAATCATCAACTATTTTTTGTAATTCGTCGATTGACATATAAAATAGATTAATTTACTTATGCAAATATAAATAAAAAAATGTTGAGAAAAATTTGATATTATTTTTTGTTTTTTGTATCAATTATAATTGTAACCGGACCATTATTTAAAAGTTCTATATCCATATGAGCTCCGAAAATTCCTTTTTGTGTTTCTTTTCTCATTAAAATATTAAGATACGAAATAAATTCTTCGTAAAGTGGTATAGCTATTTCCGGCGGAGCTGCATCTATATATGATGGTCTATTACCTTTCTTAGTTCTTGCATGTAGAGTAAATTGACTTACTGTTAGTATGTTATAATTTAATTCTATGCATGATTTATTCATCACTCCATTTTCGTCATCAAAAATTCGTAGATTAACTATCTTGTTTGCAAGCCATTTTATATCTTCTTTATCGTCGTATTGCTCAATACCCAACAAAACAAGTAATCCCTTCTCAATTTCTCCGACGATTTTATGGTTTACTGTTACCTTAGCATAGTTAACACGTTGAATTACTGCTATCATTATTTTAATTCAATTAGTTGTTATTCAGTAGTTTATAATTGTTCCACGTGGAACATTATACAAAAAGTTGTGTGAATTCAAATCTATCTACATCAAAAAGTCCTTTATCTCCTATTTTAAGGTGAGGAATTACAAGTAATGCCATAAAAGAAATTGTCATATATGGAGCTGTAAGTTTTGAACCATTTTGTTTAATTACTTTATTCATTTTTTCGTATAAATCAGCAACAATCATTGGATCTTTGTTTGTCATCAATCCGGCATATTCTAATTCAAGAGTATAGTAATCCTTACCATGCACAAAAGTTAAACCTCCCTGTTTTTCTACTATCTCATTTATCGCAGCTGCTATTTCTTCATCGCTGCATCCTGTTGCTATAATATTATGGGAATCATGGGCTACTGTTGTAGCTATAGCTCCAGATTTTAGTCCTATTCCATGTATAAAACCGATGGAGGGTTTAGAATTTTTTTGATAACGATTATAAACAACAATTTTCAAAATATCTTTTTCGATATCTGAAATTATATTATTAGAAACAACCTTCGGTTTTATAATAAATGAGTTTGTGATAAGTTCTTTGTCAATTATCTCTATAACTTTTATTTTATTAGATTTAGGTTTAACTTTTAAATCTTCTACAGAAATTTTATTAGCATTAAAATTATTTACAGGTTTTGAACTCGAATTATTAAAAAATACTCTATTATTGGAATAAACAATTTCTCCATCAATATAAGTTTCAAGAATATTAAAATTATTTAGATCATCCACAATGATAAAATCTGCAGGATCGTTTACTCTTAATAGACCTACCGGTAAATTATAATGTTCAACTGGGTTGATGCATGCAGCTGATAATAGATCAAAGATATCTAGTCCGTATTTAATGCCTTTTTTAATAATTTTGTTAATATGACCATAATTAATTAAATCGTCGGGATGAGAATCATCTGTACAGAGCATTACCATTTTATTGTGTTTTGAAATTAATGGATAAAGTTCATCAAAATTTTTAGCTGCAGATCCTTCTCGGATAAGAATTTTCATTCCGAGTTTGATCTTTTCAGATGCCTCTTCGATCGTAAAACATTCATGGTCGGTTGAAATTCCTGAGTCAATATATTTTTTTAGATTATCTCCTGAAATTCCTGGAATGTGTCCATCAATTTGAGCATTATGTTTTTTTGCTACATTTAATTTTTTTATCACCGTTTCATCTTCATTAATAACTCCAGGAAAGTTCATCATCTCACCAAGAATTTTTACCTCTTGTTTAGTAAGAAGTTCATCAATATCATTATGATCCAAAACTGCCCCTGAAGTTTCAAATAGTGTTGCAGGAACACAAGAAGGAATGCCGAAAAATGTTTTTAATGGTGTTTCCTTTGAATTATTTATCATAAATTCAACTCCTTTCTTTCCCAGAACATTAGCTATTTCGTGCGGGTCGGCTACAATTGCAACGGTTCCGTTTTGAACAGCTAATTTGGCAAATTGATATGGTATAAGCATTGAACTTTCTATATGAACGTGTGAATCTACCAAACCAGGAACAATGAAATTTTCGAATTCAGTATTTACTTTTTTAATATTAGATATTCTACCGTTTTCGATAAATAATTCGGCATTAAAAATTTTTCTGCTAAATAAATCTACTAATTTTCCCGTAATTTTTTTCATAATTTATTTATTTACAATAATATATTCAAATGTTTCACGTGGAACATTTTTATCTCCCCAAATATACTAATAAAACGCTGATATCCGATGGCGAAACTCCACTAATTCTTGATGCTTGTCCTATAGTCTTTGGATTAATTTTAATGAGTTTTTCTCTTGCTTCAGTTGATAGCGATTTGAGTTCTGAATAATTTATTTTTCCTTGAATTTCTATATTTTCTAATCTACGTAATTTTTCTGCAAGTAATTTTTCGCGTTCTATATAACCGGAATACTTAATTGTAATTTCAACACTGTCTAAATATTCTTCTACCCTATCTTCAAAACTTTCAATTAATTTTTTGTATTTGGGAAATACTTCGATAAAATCGTGAGCTTTAATATTTGGTCTGTTTATAAGATTTTGTAGTTTTACACTTTGTTTAATTTCGCTGGAACCTTTTTCAATAAGAATGTGATTTACTTTTTCAGGTTTACAACTCTGTTTTGCAAAATATTCCAGTAAAGTATCTCTTGCCTTTAATTTTTGTTCGAGAGTTTTCATACGTTCATCTGAAGCTAGTCCAATTTTATGAGAAAGTTCAGTAAGGCGTATATCTGCATTATCCTGACGTAGTAAAATTCTAAATTCTGCTCTGGAAGTAAACATGCGATAAGGTTCATCCACCCCTTTTGTAACTAAATCGTCTATAAGAACTCCAATATAAGCCTGATCCCTGTTTAGAGTAAATTCTTCTTTTTCATTGATTTTTAAATGTGCATTTATTCCGGCTATAATACCTTGGGCAGCAGCTTCCTCATATCCTGTTGTTCCGTTTATCTGTCCGGCAAAATAAAGATTCTTGATGATTTTTGTTTCTAATGTATTAAACAATTGAGTTGGATGAAAAAAATCGTATTCAATAGCATAACCAGGTCTGAAAATTTTAACATTTTCAAGTCCGGGAATTTTACGTAGCGATTCGTATTGAACTCTCCATGGTAACGAACTGCTAAATCCATTTACGTAATACTCAAATGTATTGACACCTTCGGGTTCAAGAAATAATTGATGACGATCCTTATCGGGGAAAGTTACAAGTTTAGTTTCTATACTGGGACAATATCTTGGACCTATACTTGTTATTGTACCATCATATAAAGGAGATTCATCCAAACCTGAACGTAAGGTTTGGTGAACAACTTCATTAGTGTAAGTTATATAACAAGAACGCTGTTCTAAAAATGTTTGATTGTATTTATGTAAATATGAAAAAGGAATTATTACTTCATCACCGGGTTGTGCTGTTAATTTACTGAAATTAATTGTTCTGCCGTCAAGTCTTGCAGGAGTTCCTGTTTTCATTCTATCCCACGTAAATCCGTATTCTTGCAAAGATTCAGTTAATCCATAAGATGCCGGTTCAGAAATGCGTCCTCCTTTTATCTTTGTTTTGCCGATGTGCATTAGTCCGTTAAGAAATGTACCCGTAGTTAAAATTACTGCTCTGGCTTTAAACTGTATTCCAAGATAAGTTTCAACTCCGACAACTGTATCGTTTTCAACAAGTAATTTAATGACTGAATCTTGCCATAGATCTAAATTGGGAATAGATTCAAGGATTTTTCTCCACTCTAGACTAAAAGCAGTTCTGTCGCATTGAGCCCGTGGACTCCACATTGCCGGGCCTTTAGACATGTTCAGCATGCGAAATTGAACCATTGACCTGTCGGTAACTATACCAGAAAATCCACCAAGTGCATCAATTTCCCTAACCAACTGACCTTTTGCAACACCTCCCATGGCAGGATTACATGACATTTGTGCCATCTTTGTCATGTCAATTGTTATTAACAAGGTTTTGCTGCCAAGATTTGCTGCCGCTGCTGCTGCTTCACAACCGGCATGCCCTGCCCCTACAACTATTACATCATACTTATTGTCAATCATTTTTTTCTTGCAAAACTATTAAATTTTTATTCCTGCAACAAGTATATCATCAGTTTGTTCATTTGAACCTTTCCAATTTTCAAAAAAACTCTCCAAAAACTCAGCTTGTTTTTCAATTTCTAAACTCGAACATTCTTTTAAAATTTCTTTGAAACGTTTGTATTTAATCTTTTCTGTACTGTCATGATTAAACTGATCAACAAAACCATCGCTTGAAAGAAACACTTGATCTGATGACAAAATATCTGTAAAATATAGATTAAATACATAACTTTTATCCAATCCAATGATTTGATTATCTGTCTTGTATTCTTCAATTTGTTCGGAATTTGATTTATATTTCCACATTCTTTGTTTCGATCCGGCATATTCAAGTATATTACCTCTAATTCTTGTTATTGTTAAACATAGACTTTCGTTTGCTTTTGACGAATCACTTATTTGACAGAATATATTATTAACATAATTTAAAATTTCAGCAGGATTTTTATTTTCAGAAATAAGCCTCTTAATATTAGTTAATGAGACTACCGTAAGAAATGCTGCTGACACACCATGACCCGTACTATCGCCTAAAATAAAATATGACGAATCGGCATTGCTTTCACAATAATAAAAGTCTCCTCCTATTTGCATTTTTGGTCTATCGAAAACAAAATATTTATATTTGAAATTATTTCTGTCAGGTAACTTTAATTTAGTAAGTAAATTTTCTGAGTATTCAAGATTGCTTTCTATTTCTCTCAGTGCAATGTTTATTTTATAATTTAATTTGTTTAATCTTTTGATATTTAATTTATTAGAAAGTACAATATAAAATAAAAGCAGAATTATGACAAGTAAAAAAATGGTAACTGTTTTAATGTACTTTTCCCTTGTTTCCTTATGTTTTAAAATTAAAGCCTGTGATTTTAATTCCGTTTTGATGCTGTCAAGTTTATATTTAGCATTCATATCCTCTATAATTTTTCGTAGTTCAATATCTACAATGTTACGGGAAATATCCATTGATTTTTCATAATGGTAAAGAGCTTTTTCAAAGTTAGATATGTATTTATAAAGTTCATAAGCTGTTAAGTGAAGATTCTTTTGAGACTCTAGGTAATCATATTTATCAAAAATCATCTCCGCCATTTGTAAATACTTTTCTGCCTGAGAGATATTATTTTGTTTAAATTTTAGTTCAAATAAGTTATTATAAATTATTGCTTGATAATAGTATAAGTCATTTCTTATAAAGAAATCTAATGCTTTATTCCAATAATATTCAGCTTTTGAGAATTCTCCACTTTCAAATAAGATTGTTGCAATGTTGTTAAATATTGTAGATATTTCATATTCTGTTTCTTTAGGATTTTCATTACAAGTTTTCAGTGCTTGAAAATATAAATTAAGAGATTTCTCATAATTTTTATTGATATAATTTATATTTGCAAGATTTATTAGTGATTGTATAATAGCTTGTTTATCATTGCATAAATATGAATAATCTAATCCTTTACTATAGTATTTTATAGCTAAAAAATTATTGTTCAAATTTTTAAAAATAATACCTAGATTATTATAAATTGTGTGCAACTGTTGGTAATTTGAATCTTGTAAGGCAATTTTTTCTGCATTAGTGAAATATTCGATTGCTGAATTATAATTAGACCTTAAAAGGTAGTTTGTACCTAACATTATGTTTGCAAATGAAATATTTTGACTATTACCGCATTTTTCAGAGTAATACAGAGCTTTTTGTGCATAAAAAGCCGATAAATCCGGTAAGGAATCAACATACAAATATGCTAAATCGCAATATGCTGCTGATTTACTGCAATCATTTCCAAAAATTGTAATATGAGCTAAACTATCGTAGGATGTATTTTGAGACAATGATACATTGATTAACAAAAAAGTAAATGAGAGTATCGAAACTAATTGTTTATAAGAAAAACTCATTTTTACATTAGTTTTCTGTATTTGAATTTTTGTGGAACATCAACGAGTCTATTTTTTCGGTTTTCTTCATATTCAGAATATGTACCTTCGAAATAAACAACTTTTGAATTACCTTCAAAAGCTATTATGTGAGTTGCAACTCTGTCTAAAAACCATCTGTCGTGAGTAATAATAACAGCACAACCTGCAAAGTTTTCGAGACCTTCTTCGAGTGCACGTAGGGTATTAACATCAATGTCATTAGTGGGTTCGTCAAGTAAAAGAACATTTGCTTCGGATTTTAATGTCATGGCAAGATGAAGTCGGTTTCTTTCTCCACCTGAAAGCACACCACATTTTTTTTCTTGATCTGCACCTGTAAAATTAAATCTTGCAATATAAGCTCTTGCATTAATTGACCTCCCTCCTATTTGAATTATTTCATTTCCTCCTGAAATTACTTGATAAACAGTTTTTTCCGGATCTATTTCTTCATGTTGTTGGTCAACATATCCGAGTTTCACGGTTTCACCAATTTCTATAGTGCCGTTGTCAGGATTTTGTAATCCCATAATCATACGGAAAAGAGTGGTTTTTCCGGCTCCGTTAGGACCAATAATTCCAACAATACCTGCCGGTGGTAAATTAAAACTGAAATTTTCAAATAAAATTTTATTATCAAAACTTTTTGAAATATTGTTGGCTATAATAACTCTATCTCCAAGTCTCGGTCCGTTCGGAATATAAATTTCCAGCCTTTCCTCTTTTTGCTTTACATCTTCGTTTAAAAGTTTCTCATAAGCCGACAATCTTGCTTTAGATTTTGCATGCCTGGCTTTTGGTGCCATCCTTACCCATTCGAGCTCTCTTTCAAGTGTTTTGCGACGCTTTGATTCCTGTTTTTCTTCCATGGCAAGACGTTGGGTTTTTTGTTCAAGCCACGATGAGTAATTACCTTTCCATGGTATTCCCTCTCCTCTATCTAATTCTAATATCCAGCCGGCAACATTATCCAGAAAATATCTGTCATGAGTGACGGCTATTACAGTACCTTTATATTGTTGCAAGTGTTGTTCAAGCCAAGTTATTGATTCTGCATCGAGATGGTTTGTCGGCTCATCGAGCAATAAAATATCCGGTTCTTGTAATAAAAGCCTGCATAGTGCCACTCTACGACTCTCTCCTCCGGAAAGATTTTGTACTAATGCATTCGGTTCGGGACATCTTAGAGCATCCATTGCCCTTTCAAGTTTGCTGTCGAGATTCCATGCATCAAGATGATCCAGCTTTTCGGTAATTTCTCCCTGTTTCTCTATTAGAGTCGCCATCTCTTCATCACTCATGGGTTCAGCAAACTTGTTGTTTATTTCTTCGTATTCTTGTAATAATTGAACAACTTCCGCAACGCCTTCTTCAACTATTTGTCTGACAGTTTTTGAGTTATCGAGCTCAGGTTCCTGTGGTAAATACCCAACAGAATAACCCGGAGAAAAAACTACTTCTCCATTGTAGGTTTTGTCAATTCCTGCAATAATCTTTAGCAAAGTTGATTTACCCGAACCGTTTAAACCGATTATTCCAATTTTTGCTCCATAGAAAAATGAAAGATAAATATCCTTCAAAATAGTTTTGTTTGGCGGAATAACCTTACTAACATTCACCATCGAAAAAATAATCTTCTTATCGTCGCACATGTGTATAAATTTATAGTTTATGCAAATATAAACTTTTGAAGCTAAATTTTAAAGATTTTTAAATTTATCTTACACTATTTATCGGCAAACTCTATTAAAATAATATCCATTTTTAATTATATTCATTGCGGGAAATATTTAAACTAATTCTGCGTTAATAATTTTTGAATAATGTCATTGTTTATCAAAAAAATTCTAATTTTGCATTATGGAATTACGTAAAATACGAATATCAGCGTTTTTAGTTTTAGCATTTGCTTCCATAGTAAAATCTCAGGTCGCGGATTCTTCTATTAACATTTTGCAATGTGAGATTAACTATTCATTTCATCTTCCTGCCGGCGATTTGGCAAATAGGTTTGGATTTTCCTCGATGATTGGTGCAGGAGTTAATTTTAAGCATAAATCTAATTTTATGATTGGTGGCGAGTGTAGTTACCTATTTGGTCCTATTGTCAAAGGATGGGAATCCATACTTGAAGGGATAATGACTCAGAGCGGAAATATTATCAACCGCTATGGTGAATATGGAACAATTGCTTTAAGTGAAAGAGGTTTTTATGCAGGCGTAAAAACAGGTTATTTGTTTAATATTTTTAATCCCAATCCAAACTCGGGAATTTTTTTCAACCTGAGCAGCGGAATTTTACAACATAAAATTCACATAGAAAACAAGGATAATAATACTCCTCCTGTGCTTGGAGATTATAAAAAAGGTTACGACAGATTAAGCAATGGATTGGCATTCAAAGAATTTATCGGATATCAATACCTCGACAACAAAAGGATGATTAACTTCTATTTTGGATTAGAATTTTATCAAGCTTTCACCAAAAACAGAAGAGATTATAATTTTGATACAATGTCACGCGATGATAATTTATATAAGGATTATCTTTTTGGTATCAGAGCAGGTTGGATTTTGCCGCTTTATAAAAGAAGTCCTCAGAAATTCTATTATTATTAGAACATGCTTTTATATAAAATCATTACTCGTACCTACTTTCTTGCAATAAAGTTAGCTGCTGTATTTAATGAAAAAGCTGCCAAAATGATTAAAGGCCGACGAAATCTTTTTACTTTGCTTCGCCAAAACATTGATGAAAATTCCCGATATATCTGGTTTCACTGTGCTTCACTCGGAGAATTTGAGCAAGGAAGACCTTTAATTGAAGCTATAAAAAAGCAAATAGAAGCTAAATCCTTGAATTATAGGATTTTAGTAACTTTTTTTAGTCCAAGCGGTTACGAAATTCGTAAAAACTATAAATATGCCGATTATGTTACTTATCTGCCATTTGATACCCCTTCGAATGCGAAAAAGTTCATTGATATTGTAAATCCTGTTTCTGCCATTTTTGTTAAATACGAAATATGGCATTATTTTCTGCAAGAAATTAAAAATCGTAGTATTCCTGCTTATTTAATCAGTGCAGTTTTCAGAGAAAATCAGATTTTCTTTAAATTTTACGGCAAGTTTTATCTTCAGGCTTTTAAAAGCTTTAAAACAATTTTTGTACAAAATGAATTTTCAGAAGTACTTTTGAAAAAACATGGTATAAATAATACTTTAGTTGCCGGTGATACAAGAATTGACAGAGTTATTGACGTTTCACGTGAAACTTATAATAATCAAATTTTAGAAAAATATTGTTTAGACAAAAAATGTTTGGTTTTTGGAAGCACCTGGAGAGCAGATGAAAGATTTATTATTGAATTTATAAATAAACACAAAAATGATTTTTCATACATCATTGCACCCCATGAAGTAACCGAAGAAAATATTTTATTTATCGAAAAAAACATAAAACTTAAAACCGGAAGATTAAGTAAATTGAAAACAATTGAAAACTTGCCGGATGTTATTATAATAGATTCGATAGGAATATTATCCAAAGTCTATCGTTATGCGAGCTTGGCTTATGTGGGAGGTGGTTTCGGAAAAGGAATTCACAACGTTCTTGAGCCTGCTGTTTATGGAATACCAGTGGTTTTTGGCCCAAATCATAAAAAGTTTTTTGAAGCTATTCAATTATTAGAACTGGGAGCTGCATTTTCATTTAATTCTTATACAGAATTAGTAAATATTATAAATAATACCATTTATGATTCTCAAAAGCTATTAAATATAGCTAATTTATTAAAAATGTATTTTTCACAAAATGCACAAAGTACACTCAAAATATTAAATAAAATGTCATTAATGTGAATATGTTTTCATATTTTAGAAAAAATATTTTTTAGAATTTCTTAGTATGATATAGATTTGTTTATTTTAAATAAACTTAAATAAGATATTGATATACAGAATTTTGCCAAATTTTTTTTTGTAAATGCTCTAAAATTAACTTATTATTGTTAAAAAAATCTTTTAAAACTGCTTTTATATTAGTATTTACAAGTAATCCAAATAGTTAATATTTATTTTTCAAAAAAAGTTTGGAAAAATTCAACTACTTGAAAATACGGCTATTATGAATGATATTAACTTTTTAATAATTTGATGTTAATAAACTATCAAAAATAATATTTTTAATTAATTTAATTTAGTGTTTCGAAAATAGCCGATAAAAGATATTGTTAAACAATTGAAAAAGAGAAAAATAAAAATTTGAGTTATGCAAGGTAATGAAATTATGAATGAAAAGGAACTAAGAACGAAAGAAGGGGAAAGAAAAATTTTCAGTGATGCTGAAGCTATGAGAGCAAGCACTGATTATTTTAACGGAGATCAATTAGCAGCTCGCGTTTGGATTAATAAGTATGCCTTAAAAAACTCAGAAGGTAATTTATACGAGCTTACTCCCGATGATATGCACAGGAGAATAGCAAGGGAAATCTATCGCATAGAATGCAAATATGAAAATCCAATGTCTGAAGAACTCATTTATGAATTGCTGAAGGATTTCAGATATCTTGTGCCTCAAGGAGGACCTATGTCCGGAATAGGTAATGATATGCAGATAGTTTCTCTTTCAAATTGTTTCGTTATAGGTCACGAAAAATTGACAGATTCATATGGCGGCATAATGAAAATCGATCAGGAACAAGTACAACTAATGAAACGTAGGGGGGGAGTAGGCCACGATCTTTCTCATCTTCGTCCTAAAGGATCTCCTGTAAAAAATTCCGCACTCACTTCAACAGGTATTGTTCCTTTCATGGAAAGATATTCCAACACTACCAGAGAAGTTGCTCAGGATGGTCGTCGTGGTGCATTGATGCTTAGTGTTTCCATAAAACATCCCGACAGCGAAGACTTTATTGATGCTAAACTTACAGAAGGAAAAATTACCGGTGCAAATGTATCTGTGAAAATAACCGATGACTTTATGCAGGCTGTAATAGAAAATAAGCCTTACATTCAGCAATATCCCGTTGATGACAAAAGTCCGAAGTTCAGAAAAGAAATTGATGCCAGAAAACTTTGGAATAAGATAATACACAATGCATGGAAGTCTGCTGAACCGGGAATTCTCTTCTGGGACACTATAATAAGAGAGTCTGTTGCTGATTGCTATGCCGATATAGGTTTTAGAACAGTATCTACAAATCCTTGCGGTGAAATACCACTATGTCCTTATGATTCTTGTAGATTATTGGCTATAAATTTATATTCGTATGTTGATAATCCATTTACTCCTAAGGCAAAATTCAATTTCGATAAATTCAAACAGCATGTTCGTTATGCTCAAAGAATGATGGATGATATCATAGATTTGGAATTGGAAAAAATTGATGCTATTTTAAATAAAATAAATAATGATCCTGAAGATATAGAAATTAAGAGAGTAGAAAGAAAGTTATGGGAAAATATTAAACGTAAAGCTGAAGAAGGGCGTCGTACCGGATTAGGAATTACTGCCGAAGGTGATATGTTAGCAGCTCTTGGTCTTACTTATGGTTCTGACCTTGCAGTTGATTTTGCTGTTGAAGTACAAAAAACTCTTGCTTTAGAAGCATATCGTTCTTCGGTTGAAATGGCAAAAGAACGTGGATTCTTTGGTATTTATGATGCTCAAAGAGAAAAAAATAACCCGTTTATCAACAGATTAAGAGAAGCCGATCCTGAACTTGTAAAAGAAATGGAAACCTGGGGCAGAAGAAACATTTCATTGCTTACTATTGCTCCTACGGGAACAACAAGTCTTATGACTCAAACAACCTCAGGTATCGAACCTGTATTCAGAGTTTATTACATACGTCGAAGAAAAGTAAATCCGAATGACCCTGAAGCACGGGTTGATTTTGTTGATGATCAGGGCGATAAATGGGAAGAATACAAAGTTTTCCACCACAAGTTCATTACCTGGCTGAAAGTCAATGGTTACAATGTTGATGAGGTATTGAATTTGCCATCCGAAAAAATCGATGAAATAGTTGCAAAATCACCTTACCAAAAAGCAACTGCTGAAGATATTGATTATCTCAATAAAGTTAGGATGCAGGGCAGAATTCAGAAATGGGTTGATCATAGCATAAGTGTTACTATTAATATGCCTGAAAATGTTTCTGAAGAAACAGTAGCTGAATGTTATTTCGAAGCCTGGAAAGTGGGATGTAAAGGTGTTACCGTTTATAGAGAAGGTTCTCGCAGCGGAGTTTTAGTTTCAGAAAAAAATAATAAACCTCAGGAAATAGAGCGTAAACGTCCTAAGGTCCTTGACGCAGATATAGTAAGATTCCAGAATAATAAAGAAAAATGGATTGCTTTTGTCGGATTACTTAATGGAACTCCTTACGAAATATTTACAGGAAGAGTTGAAGAAGATGTTTTAAACATTCCATCTACAGTCGAAAAAGGTAGAATTATTAAAGAAAGACTTGAAGACGGAACTTCGAGATATGATTTCCAATATATAAATAAATACGGTTATGCTACAACTTTCCAGGGACTATCACATCAGTTCGATAAAACTTATTGGAATTATGCAAAATTGATTTCCGGAGTTTTACGCCATGGAATGCCTATTGAAAAAGTAGTAGAATTGGTTTCATCTCTTGAACTCGACAGCGATAACATAAATACCTGGAAAAACGGTGTTGAACGTGCACTTAGGAAATATATTCCTAATGGAACAAAGGCATCGAAAAAAGGAGATAAATGCCCGGGTTGCGGACAAGAAGATACCTTGGTATATCAGGATGGTTGCATAATTTGTTCTGAATGTGGATATTCTAAATGTGGTTAAAAATTTCCCTTATACACATCCCTTATTTGTCTTAGTAAGCAAACGAGAGCTATCTGCCCGGGTAGCTCTTGTTATTTTTATCATAAAGTAATATTCAAAGTTTTATTTAAACCTTAACTCCGTAAGTGTTATAGTTTGTCATTTTATCAGATAGTCAGTTAGGAGTTTGATAGTTTTGGATAATTTTTTGGTAAATTGTAAAGTAATTTAAATGAATGCTATATAAATTATCGCAGATAATTTGCAAGATGTTCAAAGAGTTTTTATTGCATTCTGATTTTTTTTCCAAAAATCATAAATCAGGACCTGGTCTTAAGCAAAAATTCCCGTTTGGCAGTGGAAAAGACTTGTATTATTTTTGCTATGACTGCGGTTTAATTCATTTTTAGAAAAATTCAGACAGTTGCAAAAATCCTTAATTACTTATTATATAAATACTTTTATACGTAAACTGCTAAAACCTTTAAAGTAAATGTAATACTTTTACGTTTTACTTATTTTTGTCTGAGTTATGATTTAATAAAAAAAAACGAGCTAATTAAGCTCGTTCTATCCTTTAAAAACTTAAAACTTATTTAAAACAATGTTGAATCGGTTTTATCAAAATAACCCTTAATAATGCCTCGTTTTGAGTTTTTAATAAAAAGAATGATTTCGTCTCGTTCTTTTGTTGCCGGAAGTTCAGCCTCAATATATGCCAAAGCTTGAGAAACATTCATACCTTTGTTATATAGATGACGATAGATATCTTGTATCTGATTAATCTTTTCGTTGCAGAAATTTCTTCTTCTTAGACCTATTGAATTTACACCGGCATATGAAAGAGGATATCTTGCTGCTTTTATAAATGGCGGCACATCTTTGTCAACAAGTGAATTTCCTGCAAGCATAGTATGTGCTCCAATATGACAAAATTGATGGATCAAGGAATTTGCACTTATAATAGCAAAATCATCAACTCTTACTTCTCCACCCAAAGTTGCACCATTTACAAGAATTACATTATTTCCAACTTCACAATCATGAGCTACGTGCACATAAGCCATCAAAAGACAGTTACTTCCAACAATTGTACGCCCTTTGGCAGCTGTACCTCTATTTATTGTTACGCATTCGCGTACTACGGTATTATCTCCAATTTCTGCAGTTGTTTTTTCTCCATTAAATTTTAAATCCTGAGGAATGGCTCCAATGACAGAACCAGGAAAAATTTTGCAATTTTTACCTATAATTGAACCTTCCATTATAGTTACATTCGGACCAATCCAAGTACCTTCACCGATAATAACATTTTTTGCAATAGTTACAAATGGTTCAATAACTACATTTTGGGCAATCTGAGCATCTTTATGAACAAATGAAAGTGGTTGATTCATGAGATTTTATTCTTTAGATTTAACTATTTGTGCATACATTTCTGCTTCACTCACAAGTTCTGTTCCAACATAACTTTCTCCTTTCATGTGAGCAATCCCTCGTCTGATGGGTTCAAGTAATGTGAGTTTCATTACCAAAATATCTCCGGGAACAACTTTTTTCCTGAATTTTACATTATCAATTTTTAAGAAAAATGTCAAATAATTTTCAGGGTCAGGAACTGTATTAAGTACCAAAATTCCACCTGTTTGAGCCATTGCTTCGATTTGGAGTACTCCAGGCATTACTGGTTCGTTAGGAAAATGACCCTGGAAATAATATTCATCATTTGTTATTGTTTTAACACCAACAACTTCTTTATCAGTTAATTTTAAAATCTTATCTACAAAGAGAAATGGAAATCTATGTGGTAAAAAAGTTTTTATTTTATTAACATCCATCAAAGGTGTTTCATCTGGATTATAAACAGGAATAGACGCTTTTTTAAGTTTTTCTTTCTGGCTAAGTATATGTTGTCTAAGTAATTTTGCTATTTCAGTATTTCCGTAATGCCCCGGACGCCTTGCAATTACCGATGCATTAAAGCGAAATCCGCATAATGCCAGGTCTCCGATCAAATCGAGCAATTTATGTCTTGCCGGTTCATTAGGATAGAATAATTTCAAATTATTTAAAACACCTGAATGTTGAACTTCTACACTTGGTTTTCCAAATAATTTGGCAAGTCTGTCAAACTCTTCTTGTGTAGATTCTTTATCAACAATAACAATCGCATTATCAAGATCTCCGCCTTTTATTAAGTTTAATCTTAATAATGGTTCTAATTCACTTAGAAATACAAATGTTCTGCAAGCTGCAATTTCAGTAGAAAAATCTTTTAGATTATTAAGAAATGCAAATTGATTTGATAATAAATCGGATTTATAATCAACAAGTACTTTTAGATTATAATTTTTGTCGGGAAAGATTCTTATTTCGATATCTCTTTCATCGTCATTAAAAGCAATATTTTCGTTAATATCATAAACAATCAATTCTGCATCCTGCTCAATAATTCCGGCTTTATGATACGCTTCGATAAAATACTTTGAACTGCCGTCGAGTATCGGAATTTCAGGTCCGTCTGTTTCAAAAATTACATTATCTATCCCAAGTGCATAGGTTGCTGCCAATAAATGTTCTATAGTATTAACTGATGCTCCGTTTTTGCTTATTGTTGTACCTCTGCTTGTTTCTGTAACATAATCACACAATGCAGGAATTTCCGGTTTATTTTCCAAATCTGTTCTTACAAAAACATATCCCGTATTTGGTTTTGCAGGCTTAATCGTTAAAGTATTATATTTTCCGTTATGTAGTCCCTGACCAGTTAATTTAACTTCTTTTTCGATTGTCTTTTGTCTCATCTTTAAAAAAATTGGCGAACAAAGATACAATAATATTTTAATTTAAAAACATTAGTTATAATTTTCTTTGTTTTGCTTCTACTTATTATCTTTGTTATATTTAAAGATAAGTGTATTTTTGCCAAAAAATACTATGAAAACAAATATATTATTAGGAATTTTTTTGATAATTTTTTGGGGAAATTCTTGTAAAGAAAATACAAAAAATAAGGATAAGAATTTTAAGGAAACTCAAAAAACATCTTTAAGTTCTGATTTTATGATTATTCCTCCGGGAACTAAACCGGTAGTTATTGATACTTTTGATAACGGTAAGGTTATGAAAGTTCACTTCGTGGATAAAAATAATCTTTCAGAAAAATACGAAAAGATTTTTTATCAATCCGGGGAAGTTTTCATTGAAGGAAAATTGGTTAATGATAAAAGAGAGGGATTGTGGCTTTCTTATTATGAAAATGGCACAATTTGGAGTCTTGGTAATTATTCAAATGGTCTCAGGAATGGTAAAAGTGAAGTTTACTACGATAACGGTAGATTGCGTTTCGTTAAAAATTATAAAAACGATGTACCTGTAGGAATTTGGACGTTTTATGATAAAAATGGAGATCTGGTAGGCGAGATAGAATACCAAAACGGTAATATTGTTAGAAAATCCGGAATCTTTGAATAAAAAAGTATTAATTTTTGACTTCCCTGTAACTTTTTTCATACCATAACCGTCAGATGTGTGGTATGAATACGAAACAATACAATATAGTAGTTGATAAATTTGCAGATTCTGTTTATAGATTCATCCTTTCAAACATTAAGGATGAATTTTTAGCTCAAGATATAGTTCAAGACTCTTTTGAAAAACTTTGGCTTAATCACGAAAATATCGAATTCGATAAGGCAAAGTCATTTCTTTTTAAGACTGCCTACAATAGAATGATTGATAATTTAAGACATATTAAAGTTGTAAACGAAGCAGGAAAAGAATTTTTATTAAATACGAATATTCAGTATAATCAGAATGAGCAAATGGAATTGAGCCAGATACTTAATTTGGCTTTGTTAAAACTAAACGAAACCCAACGTGCTGTTGTTTTGCTTAGAGATTATGAAGGTTATACCTATGAAGAAATTTCTGAAATTACCGGATTAAGTGAATCACAGGTTAAAGTTTATATATTTAGAGCAAGACAAAACCTAAAAAATTTTTTGGTTAGTTATAAAGAAATAATACGATGAAAAAAATCAACCTAAATAACTATCCGAAATATTGGATTGATTTTCTTGATGGAAAATTAAGTCATGACCTTGAAAATGAACTTTTCGATTTTCTCGAAAAACATCCGGGGATTTCTTCTGAACTTTGCGATCCGGATTTTCCCGTGATAGTTCCCAATAATACAATTTCTTATGATTACAAAAATGAATTAATATCTGAAAATATTAGTTCACATTTATTGATATCAAAACTTGAAAATATTCTCCACGATGAACAACTAAAACTTCTTGATGACAAGATATCCAAGGACAAAAATCTTACAGAAGAATTTGATTTATACTCAAAAACTTTAATTAAACCAAATTTAAAAATTAAATATCCTTTAAAAAACGAACTTAAAAAAGGCAGTGTTTTTGTAAAATATGAAAAACTATTTTACGCGTTTGCTGCAACTATAAGCATTATTTTTATAACTCAGTTTTATTTAGGTTACATTAAAAAAGAATTAATGGATAATTATAGAGAAATTCAAACTATTACAGCAGGATTAAATTCCGTTGAATCTTCAAACAAAACAGAAGATCCTCGGCATACAGCTGAAAATAATAACCTTACACAAGATAAAAATGATAAAGCACAGGTAAATACAAATGTTAGTAAAAAAATAAAAGATGATATAGACTTGCCGGAATATGTTAATGAAAAAAACATTTCGGGAAAATCGGAATTTCTAGAAAATCTTGCAACAATTGAAATTTCTACCATTGAAAATCCTATAAATTATAATATTACCACAAATGATTTTTATGAATTTGAGAATTCAAACAAAGAGGAAATTTTATTTACTGTAGAAATAGTGAAAACCCCAAAAAAAAGTAAAATAAAGAATGCATTGAATACTGCTCAAGATTTTGTTCAAAGGATTAATTTAGGTGAGAAATACAGTAATTTAAAATTGGCAAAAGAAAATTTAATGTTAGCAATTTTAGAATAATAAAGTAGTAATAGTAAAATTTATATTTATGAAAAAGTTTGGGATATTTAGTCTGATTTTGGTAGCTGTTATGTTTATATCAGCTCAAAAAATTTATTCATCTAATCGATTCGATGATGATACAATACGAATAAAGACAAAAAACAACAACGAAATTGTTATAATCGTGAACAGTATCAACAACATTGATCAGCTAAACAGCGATTTTGATGATGTTATGAACAATCTCGAAAAAGTCTTTATCCGGCTCGAAGAAGAATTGGAAGGACTTGATTCGGTTATTACAATGAGTGTAAAAAATATTGATAAAAACATTGTTGTTGAACTCGAAGGAATAAAAGAAAGCCAACCTAAAAATATTAATTTTGAAGTAAATGTTGACAGTAAGAAAAAACAAAAAAATCTGCACTTTTTGGGAACATTTGATTTTGGAGCAAATAATTATATGGAAAATTTTGCTTTTCCAAGTGATTTTAATGCTCAGTACACTGTAAAACCATGGGGGTCTTGGTATATGGGATTCGGCTGGGGATTAAGATATTATGTGGCCAAACCTATTTCTTTTGATGTTGGTGTTGATTTTTCGTGGTATAATTTTAAATATCAGGATAAAGCAACTCGAGTTGGAATGAATGATGATGGAGTATTTTTTACAAAAGATGTTATTAATACTAAATTTTATAAAAGTAAAACTACAGTTCCTTATGTAAATGTTTCATTTACTCCAATGGTGCATTTTGGTGAGAAAAATTATGGAGCAAACAGGACAATGTTTAGAATTGGTGTGGGAGTTTGTGCCGGTTACAGACTGGGAGGATATGTTAAATATGAGTTTGCAACCGACGACGGTCCAACGATTAAATTCAAAAATAAGAACCATTATTATTTGAATTCGTACAGATATGGAGTAAAAGTTTTATTCGGAGTTTCTGATGTAAATATTTTTGCTACTTACGATTTGAATAATTTATATGCAAAAGACAAAGGTCCTTCCCTTAACCCAATAGTAATAGGTCTTAATTACACTTTTTAATTAAGAATTAATTTAGAAAAAAGCCTTCCGTATGGAAGGCTTTTTTTATTGATTGATTTTCAAATTTTCTAAATCTTTATTTTGGGCATATAAAGCCTGGCAAATATTAAGTAAATGATCGCCCAAAGCTTCGCAAATTGTAATTATATCAATATAAACAACGCTTGATTTGTAAGAGTATTTATTTTCTTTAATGTTTCTGGAATTTTGTTTTTTAAGTTTATTTCTGAGATTGTTTATTTCAGCTTCAACTTCATTTATCGGTTCCAATAAAATTTCGTCATGGGTAATATTGAAAAGTAAATTTAATGTTATTTCATAACTTTTATCAACAAGAGCAAACATTTCAAGAATATCATTTCTCTGTTCGGGAACAAACCAAATTTGTTTTTTGTGTTTTCTTTCCAGAACTCTGGCAATATTATTTGCACAATCTGCCAAACTTTCAATATTGTCGCTTATTTTTAAAAGAGTACGAAGTTTTCGTGCTCCATCAATACTTAAATCATGTTGTGAAATTTTTGTGAGATAATTCGCAATTTCTACTTCAATTTTATCCATTTTTATTTCATTATCATATATCTTAGCCAAAAGTTTTTCAAATTCTTTTTCATTAGTTTCGGCATACAGTTTTTTTACTTGCTCAAACATTTTGTGCGCTTTTCGAGCGTATTCATTTACTTCTTTTCTGGCTAGCAGAAGAGATACTTCTGCAGTGGAAAGTAACCCTATTTGCAAGTATTTTAGTTCAAATTCTTCTTCTTCGTCTTTACGTTTTTTTATTACATAGCATACAATTCTTTCGATATATTTTACAAACCAAATTTGTATTAGGGTATTTGTAACGTTAAAGCTAGTATGGAATAATGATAAGGCGATTGGAATTGCTGTTGCTTGTAGATATGGGTTAGCTCCTTCCATATTTTCTGCAATTCCGGCAATAAGTTTAACTATCGGACGATATAGAATCAAAACCCAAATAACACCTAAAACATTAAATAATGTATGAGATAATGCAGCGCGTTTTGCTGAAGTATTTCCTATAAGTGCTGCAAGATTTGCAGTAATAGTTGTTCCAATGTTTTCGCCTAAAACCATTGCCACCGCCATTTCATAATTTATCCATCCGTTATAACACATTACAAGAGTTAATGCCATAGTTGCACTTGATGATTGAAGGACTATAGTTAATAATGTTCCGATCAATAAAAATATCAACACGCTACCAAAACCGAATCCTGTAAAATTTTGCAAGAAAACTAATATATCAGGATTGGAGTTTATATCTGGAACTGAATCTTTTAACAATTCTAATCCCATAAATAAAAGGGCAAAGCCCATAATTACTTCTCCCCAAGATTTTCTGGTTGAATTTTTGGAAAATATTAATGGAAAACCAATACCAATTAAAGGTAGAGCTAACGCACTTATTTTAACTTTAAATCCTAAAAGCGAAATTATCCAAGCAGTAACCGTTGTACCAATATTTGCTCCCATTATTACTCCAATAGCTTCAGAAAGTGTCAGTAAACCTGCATTGACAAAACTTACAACCATTACTGTAGTGGCAGAGGAAGATTGTATTATTGACGTGATTAACAAACCCGTAAGAACACCAAAAATTCTGTTGGATGTCATCGCTGCAAGAATGTTACGAAGTTTATTCCCAGCAACTTTTTGCAATGCTTCACTCATCAGTTTCATTCCAAAAAGGAACAATACCAAGGATCCGATTAATTGTAAAAAATCAAAAATACCGTAATTCATATGATAAAAATTTTAAACTACAATATTACTAATCTTGTTAATAAATCACAGCTTTTGAATGTTAAGTTATTGTAAATTTTTGCTGTGTAATTATGAATTTTTATAAACTTTAATGAAAAAAAATGGAATAAGTAAATAAATACTGATTTTTAAAATTTCATTTTTTGTTATAAAAATTTATTATCTTTGTTTATTGCAAATCTCAACCATTAGTATTATATTTTATGGATTTAAAGCAAAGAGAAATTTTAATAATTGATGATGATATCACTAATATTCAAATTTTGCAAAAGATTTTGGAAAAGGAGGGATATCTCACAAAAAGCACTTCTAAACCTGAAGAAGCAATAAAATATATAAAATCTGACTATCCTGATCTGGTTTTAATGGATATTGGGCTTGAGGGAACAAATGGGTTTGAGTTAACTTCGGCAATTAAATCCGATCCTAATAATGCATATTTGCCAATAATTTTTATTACAGGTCAGAGAGATAAGGATTATATTTTAAAGGCATATAAAACTGGTGCTGTTGATTATATTGTTAAACCTATTGAAAAAGAGACTTTATTGGCTAGAATAGAAACTCATTTGAAAATTTCGAGCCTTTATCGTGAATTATTAAGCAAAAATGAAGAAATTGCTGCCATAAACGAAGAGTACTCAGCTGTAAATGAGGAATATTTTGCTATAAACGAAGAATTAACAGAAACAAATCAAAAACTACAAAAACTCTATAACGAAGCCGAAAATCGTGAAGAACTTCTGAAAACAACCATGAATTCCATTTCATGGGGAATTATTTCTTCGGATTTAAATGGTATTGTGACTAATGTTAATCAGTTTGCATTAAAATTTTTAAATATAGAACCCGACGATATAATAGGGAAACCCTTTAATTTTTTATTGAAAATTTTTCATTCCGAAACAAAAAAAAGCTTATCAAATTTCTTTGAAGATGCTATTAATTTAAAATCTCCTGTTTATTTTCCGGATGGTACTAAGATAAAAGTTAATGAAAATAATGAGTTTTTTATTGCCGGAAGTATTTCTCCAATTAAAAACAGTAAATATGAAATAACGGGATATGTAATCAGTTTCAACGACATAACAGAAAAGACCGTTCAGAGAAAAAAAATTGAGGAAATTAAAGAAAGGCTTAGTCTTGTTATTGATGCTTCTCAAGAAGGAATTTGGGACTGGGATGTAATAGAAAATAAAGTTTATTTTTCTCCACAATGGAAAGCTCAGATTGGATTTGAAGAGCATGAACTGGAAAATAAGTTTGATGTTTGGGTGGAACATCTACATCCTGAAGAAAGAGAAGAAAAATTAAAAACCTTAAATGATTTTATCGAAAGTCCTCAAAAGTATTTTTTTCTTACTTTCCGTTTCAGACACAAGAATGGCTCTTACAGAATTATTCAAAATAAGGCAATTACAGTTAAAGATGCCAATGGAAAACTCATTAGGTTTGTTGGTGCTCATACCGACATTACCGAGCAGGTTGAGGCTGCTACAAAAATTAGAGAGGCACAAAAAAAATGGGAGGCTATTTTCAATGGATTATCCCATCCTACAATGATACTCGACGCACAACACAACATAATTGAGGTTAATGATGCTCTTTGTCAGAAAGCTCAAAAAACACCTGAAGAAATAAAAAAATTGAAATGCTGGCAAATTTTTCATCCAGCAGATCAACAACAACCACACGAAAAATGTCCCCTTGAAAAAATCTACACCACAAAAGCTACTTCTAGTGCTGAAATGGAAATGCTTGCTTTTGGCGGACATTATCTTGTAAGTTGCACACCTTTGCTAGATGACCAGGGAAATATTAAGTCTATAATTCATATAGCTACTGATATCAGTGAGCTTAAAAAAACAATGCAGGAACTTAGCGACAGTGAAAATAAATTTCGCCATGCTTTTTATACTAGCTCGGATTCTATAGTAATATCAAAACTTTCTAATGCACAACTTGTATTTATAAATAAAGGTTTTTCAGAAATTACCGGAATAAGTCAAGAACAAGCTCAAGGACAAAGTGTAAAATCACTGAACTTATGGGTGGACTTAAAAAAACGAGAGGAATTAGTTGAAATTATAAAATCGAAAGGAGCTGTATTAGACTTTGAAGCTGAATTTTTCGATAAGGATGGTAATATTAGAATTGGGCTTGTTTCAGGTTCGGTTTTTGATTTTAAAGGTGAAAAACATGTAGTTTATATAGTAAGGGATATTACAGAACGAAAGAAACAGGAATTGCTAATAAAATCTGCCCTCGAACGTGCCGAAGAAAGCGAAAAATTAAAATCGGCTTTTCTCGCCAATATGAGTCATGAAATTCGCACGCCTATGAATGGTATTTTGGGTTTTGTCGAACTTTTAAAAACTCCCGGCCTAACCGAAGAGGACAGAACAAGATATTTGCATATTATAGAAAACAGTGGCTACAGAATGTTGAATTTAATAAACGATCTTATTGACATCTCTAAAGCAGAAGCCGGCATAATTAAACCAAAATATGGTGAATGTAATATTAATCGTATTCTCGATGAAAATTTTCAATTTTTCTTGCCTCAGGCTAAAAACAAGAATCTTCAGCTAAATTATTACAAAAGTCTTACAAACGAAAAAGCCAGAATAATTTCTGATAGTGAATTATTGAACAGAATTTTGTCTAATATCATTAAAAATGCTATTAAATATACTGATGAAGGAGAAGTTAGTTTTTGGTATGAAGTTAAAGATAAATATTTAGAATTTCACGTAAAAGATACAGGACAGGGTATTCCACAAGAAAAAATATCAAGTATTTTTGACAGATTTGTGCAGGCCGATCCCGAAAATATTAAAGCCAAAGAAGGTGCTGGTCTTGGATTGGCAATTGCTAAAGCATATACCGAGATTTTAGGTGGAAAAATATCTGTTAATTCTGATGAAAATGGTACGGTATTTTATTTCTCTATTCCTTTTATTCCTGTTGTGCAATCTATTCAAATATCGAAAAATCAAAAGATAGAAATAAGTAATAAAATTAAAGAAAAACTTAATATTTTAATTGCCGAAGATGACAGTATTTCTGAACTTTACCTAAAACTTATCGTGAAACCAATTTCTAGAAAGATTCAAACTTGCAATAATGGTAGAGATGCTGTAGAAATTGTGAAAAAAAATCTGGACATTGATTTAATTTTAATGGATATTAGAATGCCTGAATTAAACGGTTATGAAGCTGTAAAAGAAATACGAAAGTTTAATAAAGAAGTTAAAATTATTGCCCAGACAGCTTTTGGTTATGATAAGGATAGAAAAAAATGCCTCGATGCCGGCTGCGATTCTTATATTTCTAAGCCTATAAACAAAAACGAGTTGTTGAAATTAATCGAAGAAATATTTATTTAAAAATTATTTTTGCCATTTACTGTAGGGATATTTCGAAATAAATGAGTTGTAATACCTTTCATCTCCTGTTACTTCTATAAAGACCCAATTCGGAATCTCGAATTTTTCCTCTTCAGAATTTAATTCAATTTCTGCTATAATTAGTCCTGCGTTGTCTTCTAAAAATTCGTCAACTTCCCATAGTTTTCCCGAAAAATTTATTTTATATCTTTTTTTTACAATTTTTTTTCCGGCTATATTTTTTATCAACTCAGCAGCATCGTTTTCAGGAATTTCATATTCGTATTCATCTCTTGAAAATCCTTTGTTGGCCGATTTAATTGTCAAAAAAGATTTTTTTGGAGTCTGACGAATCCTGATTATCAAATCATCCTTAATACATAAATAGCCTTGTTTGTAAATTTCGTAATTTAATGGTTTGACATTTTCCCATTTCTCGGCATCAACCAAAAATTTTCTTTCAATTTCCTTTGCCATTGTTGACTTTTATAAGTTTAATATTTCAATTTCAAAATTAGAAATATACTTAAGATTTTTATTAAGTTTGCAGAGTTTTTTAAAATTATTAATATGTACAGAACTCATACTTGCGGCGAATTAAGAATCGAAAATGTTGGACAAAAGGTTACTTTGTGCGGCTGGGTACAGCTAAAAAGAGATAAAGGCGGAATGATCTGGATTGATTTGCGCGATAGATACGGAATCACTCAACTTGCCATCGAAGAATCAACTGCAGAGAAAAAAGTAATTGAAACTGTTGATAAGATCGGTAGAGAATTTGTAATTCAGGTAAGAGGAGTTGTCATCGAACGATACAGCAAAAACGATAAAATTCCAACCGGAGACATAGAAAT
Organism: Bacteroidales bacterium Bact_19; assembly: GCA_001603595.1. Classification (GTDB taxonomy): domain Bacteria; phylum Bacteroidota; class Bacteroidia; order Bacteroidales; family ML635J-15; genus Bact-19. The sequence goes on along the minus strand of LUZK01000057.1, from coordinate 5,131 downwards.
CAAGGTTGAAGATATTAAGATACTTAATCCTTCGGAAATACCACCTTTTACAATTATTGACAATACCGACGGTGGCGATGAGTTAAGAATGAAGTACAGATATCTCGATATTCGAAGAAATCCGGTTAAAAATGCTCTTTTACTTCGTCACAAAATGGCTCAGGAAGTAAGAAAATATCTTGATGCTCAAGGATTCATCGAAGTTGAAACTCCTGTTTTAATAAAATCTACTCCCGAAGGTGCAAGAGATTTTGTGGTGCCCTCAAGAATGCATCCGGGTGAGTTTTATGCTTTGCCTCAATCTCCACAAACCTTTAAACAGCTTTTGATGGTTGCCGGAATGGATAAATATTTCCAAATTGTAAAATGTTTTCGTGATGAAGATTTGCGTGCCGACCGACAACCCGAATTCACCCAAATTGATTGTGAAATGTCTTTTGTTGAACAAGATGATATTCTGCAAACTTTCGAAGGAATGGTAAAACATCTTTTTAACCAGATTCTTAACATTGAAATTGATTATAATTTTCCGCGAATAACTTATACCGAAGCAATGGAAAAATACGGTAATGATAAACCGGATATACGCTTTGGAATGGAAATAAACAATATATCAAATTTTGTTAAAGGAAAGAACTTTGTTGTGTTTGATTCAGCTGAATATATAGGTGCCATGGTTGTTAAAAATGCTGCTAAATATTCACGCAAACAAATTGATGAACTAACAGAATTTGTAAAACAACCGCATCTTGGAGCTAAAGGATTAGTGTATTGTAAATATTCTGCTGACGGAACTTTTAAATCTACTGTGGATAAATTCTATACTTCCGAAGATTGGAAAATTATTTCGCAACAAATTAAAGCTCAACCCGGAGATTTAATCTTAATATTGGCAGGAGATAAGTACAAAACTTTGAATGCTCTCAGCGAATTAAGATTAAAATTAGCTAATGAACTGGGTTTGAGGCCCAAAGATACTTTTGCACCTTTATGGGTGGTTGAATTTCCTCTATTGGAATATGATGAGGAATCCCGGAGATATTTCGCAAAACATCATCCTTTTACATCTCCTTTAGATGAGGATATTCCCTTATTAGAAACAGATCCATCAAAGATTAGAGCCAAAGCTTATGATTTAGTTATTAATGGAGTTGAAATAGGAGGGGGATCAATTCGTATTTTCAATAAAGAATTACAATCTTTGATGTTTAAAAACTTAGGTTTTACTCCCGAAGAGGCTGAAAATCAATTCGGATTTTTAATGAATGCTTTCAAATACGGAGCTCCGCCTCACGGTGGAATTGCATTCGGTTTCGACAGGTTGTGTGCTATGTTCGGTGGATCGGATTCTATTCGCGATTTTATTGCTTTTCCAAAAAATAATGCCGGTAGAGATGTTATGATAGAATCTCCGGCGCCTATTTCTCAGCAACAGCTTGATGAACTAGGAATTATTATCAAAAACAATTAATATTTTAATTTAAAAATTTTTTGAACAACAAATGATTTTAAATACCTTCATCAGTCATTCTTTCATTATCATCTAAATTTCTGTCTTTTCGAGGTTTAAAATCATTAATTTTATATGTAATTGAAACATTCACGAAAGGTACTTTTGGTCCTCGTGTACTGAAAACATAGAATAGTGGTGTTTCGTTTATGCTTTCACGTTTCATTGTTACGAACACATTTCTTACGTTTACACTTAAAGAAAGCTTTCGGTCAAGGAAATCCTGTCTTAAGCCAGCATTGACAACATAATTTGCAGTAATTCTTCCTTGTGCAGTAATTGATGGGCCCGAATAAAAACCTCCCAATTGGAATGATGTTCCCGATTTTTTTATCCTGAAAGTATTATTAAGGCGTGCGTTATATGTAAATGTAGATCCGGAATTATATGTGTCTGAGATAATTTCGTAATAGTATGTATTTCCGCTGATATTCAAATTGTACCAGTCTGTAATGTTTAAGTTTCCCATAAGTTCTGTACCAACTGAAATATCGCTTCCAATGTTGTCAAAGGTAAGTAAGAAAATACTTTGATCTTCGGGATAAATTTTTGTTATCCAGCTTATTTTGTTATTTGTTTGTCGTGCATAAGCTTCCAGTGAAACAAAATTTTTAGCAAATTTTTTCTGAAAACTTAAATCAAAAGAATTTGTGTATTCTGGTTTTAATAATGGGTTTCCTTGTCGAACATTGTTGGGATCAATAACTTCAACAAATGGATCCAGAAACCATTCCATTGGACGATTTAAACGACGTGAATAACTTGCAAGAATCTGATAATCATTTAGAAATTTATAAGATAAATGTAATGACGGGAAGAAATCAAATTTTGTATATGTCCAGCTCTGAGTAGTTTCTTTTTGATAAAATTCTCTGTCGGTATATTCTGTTCTAAGTCCAAATTGATATCCCAATTTTTTAAAATAGTTTGAAAAAAGAAGGTATCCAGATTGAATATTCATTGTAAATAAATATGGATTATATTTGGTATTGTCGTCAATCCAGTTGTTAATTAGATAATTCTGATATCTGTAATCTCTGTCCGAATATTTATATCTTAACTGATAGCCGGCTTCAAGTTTCCCATTTTCGAATAATGGAAGCACATAATCCACTTTAGTTGTGGTGTTGTAACCTAACCCTTTTTCAATAGTGCGGTATTGAGACGTATCACCAGAAGGATTCCACATATAATTGGTTTCTATTTTATTGTAATAATCTTCTTCATCTTCACTATCTGATGAAAAAGAACTAAAAATTTGTAATTCATGTTCTGCTTTTTTAAATTTCTTGGTATAATTCAATTCTCCTGAATAATAATAAGAACTTGAATTATTGAAATTTTCAGTTTTATAAAAATATTCATCCCAAATATCATTTGAACTTTTGTAAAAACTTCCTACTCTGGCATTACTTCCCATACCGTGACCACTTAGACCACCTCTGCCAGTTAATGTCAATATATTCTGTTGATTAAAGAAATAATCAAATCCTATTCTGAAATTTCCTGACTTAAAAATTCTGTTATTATCGGAATAGTTGTTTAAATAAAAAGTTGTATCTAAGCTTAAGTATGTCCTGCGTAGAGTTTGACCTTCTCCACGATGTATTCTGTTATTATAAGAACCACCAACAAAAAAGTTAAATTTGTCTCTTCTGAAATTGAAAATAAAATCTGTTCCAAAAGAATTGAAAGTACCATAGTTTGCAGATACCTGACCGTTATAACCTTTGCGACGCTCTTTTTTAAGTACAACATTTATTATTCCTGCAACACCGTCGGGGTCGTATTTTGCGGAGGGATTTGTAATAATTTCTATGCTTTCTATGGAATTTGCCGGAATTTGTTGCAAAGCTTCGCTTCCCTGTATTGGATATGGTCTTCCGTCAACTAAAACAAGAAAGTTTTCCGACCCTCTTAAAGATACGTTTCCGTCAATGTCAACAGTTACTGAAGGCACATTTTCTAAAACTTCAACAGCAGTAGCTCCTGCAGACAATATGTCTTGATTTACATTAACAACTTTTCTGTCGAGTTTATATTCAACATTATTTACATTTTCCGAAACTACAACCTCGGATAAAACTTCAGCATTTAAACTAAGATAAATTTTTCCAAGGTCAATTTCCTTTTTATCAGGTTTAATAATAAGATCTTCTATTGTATTTTTTCCGTAACCGATAAACATTACATCAACGAAAAATCTTCCGTATCTCACTTCCTGTATTCTGAAAAATCCTGTTTTATCAGTAATTCCACCTGTAACAATCGAAGAGTCTCTTTTGCTGTAAATTACAATATTGGCATACTCAATGGGTTTATTTGTTTGCTTATCAATAACATAACCAGTTACAATACCATCAGCAGGCATATTTTGAAGACGAGGCTGATGTGTGTTTTGACTAAATGATAATAGCACAATAAATAAAAAAACTAACAAACTTAAATATTTCATAGGGAAAAATTTAGAATCAAAAAATTAGACAAAAATGTATAGAAAAGGTTTAAAATATTATTCAACGAGAATAATAATTTTATTTTTTTTACATTCAACTAATCCAGAATTTATTTCAAATTGTAATGTTTCTCCCGAAGGTATTCTCACATATACTATACCTTTTTCTAGAGTCGAAACTATAGGAGCGTGAGATTTTAATATCTGGAAAGAGCCGAGTTTCCCCGGCACTCTTACCATTGTAGTTTCTCCTGAAAACAAAGTTTTCTCCGGAGTTATTATATCAACAGTCATCATAATTATTTTGATTGAGCCAATATTTTTTCGCCTTTTTCAATAGCTTCTTCTATTGTGCCTACAAGATTAAATGCAGCTTCGGGATATTTATCAACTTCTCCGTCGAGGATCATATTAAATCCTTTGATTGTATCTTCTATCTTTACGAATACTCCTTTTAATCCGGTAAATGCTTCAGCTACGTGGAAAGGCTGAGACAAGAATCTTTGAACTCTACGGGCACGGTGCACAACGAGTTTGTCTTCTTCTGAAAGTTCGTCCATACCCAGAATTGCAATGATATCTTGAAGTTCGGTGTATCTTTGTAGAATATTAATAACTCTTTGAGCTGTTTCGTAGTGTTTTTTACCAACTATAGCAGGCGTTAATATTCTTGATGAAGAATCTAGAGGATCAACAGCAGGATAAATACCCAAGCTTGCAATTTTACGGCTCAACACAGTGGTTGCATCAAGGTGAGAGAATGTTGTTGCGGGAGCCGGGTCGGTTAGGTCGTCAGCAGGTACATATACCGCCTGAACTGATGTAATTGATCCATGCTTTGTGGATGTGATTCTTTCTTGCATTTCTCCCATTTCTGTTGCCAAAGTTGGTTGATAACCCACTGCTGAAGGCATACGACCCAACAAAGCCGAAACTTCAGAACCTGCTTGAGTAAAACGGAATACATTATCAACAAAGAATAATATATCTCTTCCTCCGGATTTACCGTCACCATCACGGAAACTTTCGGCAATTGTCAATCCCGAAAGAGCTACACGAGCACGTGCTCCTGGAGGTTCATTCATTTGCCCGAATACCATTGCAAGTTTGGAGTCTTCCAATTCTTTTACATCAACTTTTGAAAGATCCCAACTGCCTTTTTCCAT
>LUZK01000056.1 GCA_001603595.1 Bacteroidales bacterium Bact_19 | reverse complement strand
TTTTTGAACGTTGTAACTACTAAAATTAATGATGTTGATGTTTCAATATTTAACGATACACTAAAAGCAAAACAGTTGGTAAGTATTGAAGGTGAAATAAGGAATCCTGATGGAAGCCTGAGATCGGATTTTAACGGACTTATATTTCCGGTTGTTTACGATAAAAAGAATACTTATCAAACACGAGGAAATGACGGCTATCAACCATTAACGTATCAGGCTCGAAAAAATATAATATTTAAAGGTGCCGCCAGTGTTACAGAAGGAAAATTCAAATTTAGCTTTATTGTACCAGTTGATATTGCGTATTTTTTTGATTTCGGAAGAATAAGTTATTATGCTCATAATCAGTTTGACCTCGAAGCTCATGGCTATGACGAAAGTTTTATCATTGGTGGAACATCAAATCAAGATATAAGTGATAACAAGGGACCTGAAATAACTTTATTTTTAAATAACGAACAGTTTATACCTGGTGGAATAACCGATGAAAATCCTGTTCTTATAGCTAAATTAAAGGATGAATCCGGTATAAATACAGTAGGGTCGGGAATAGGTCATGATATTACATTAACAATTGACGGCGATACTAAAAATCAAATAGTTTTAAATAACTTTTATGAATCTGAAATTGATGATTTTACTTCCGGTACAGTTACTTATCCAATGTCAGGATTAACTCCGGGACCGCATACAATTAAGATAAAAACTTGGGATGTTCTGAATAATAGTTCCGAGTCTGAATTAGATTTTATTGTAGCTAAATCATCCGAGTTAGTTCTGGAATATATTTTAAATTATCCAAATCCTTTTTCAACAAAAACTTCTTTTATGTTTGCTCATAATCAACCAAATGTTCCACTTGATGTACTTATACAAATTTTCACTGTTTCGGGGAAACACGTTAAAACTCTCAGTGCTACAATGATTTCTGATGGCTTCAACAGTGAGCCAATAGAGTGGGATGGCAAAGATGAATACGGTGATAAAATTGCAAAAGGAGTATATATTTATAAAGTCAAAGTAAAAAATCCTGCCGGAAATGTCGTGGAGAAATTTGAAAAACTTGTAATTATAAATTAGCAATAACATTCTTTAAAGTGAAATTTCCACAATATTTATTTTTTATTTACGTTTAAAAGTAATGTTTTTTGATAATTTAACATTAGTTAGTATTTTTGTAAAAAATTAAAAAAGAATGAAGAAAGTTTTTTTTATAATTTCAGGAATTTTAATATCAGGGTTATTTTTTGCACAGGTTAATCCTAATGATGATGTTATTGGCCGGGATGCTCCTAATACTATTACCACAACTGTTCCATTTTTGTTAATAGCTCCTGATACACGAGCAGGAGGCCTGGGAGATGCCGGTGTTGCCACAACTCCTGATGTGAATTCCATGCATTGGAATCCGGCTAAATATATTTTTATGCAAAATGATATGGGTGTATCAATATCATACACTCCATGGTTGCGACAACTTGTGCAGGATATGAATCTTGCTTATATAGCATGGTATAAAAAGTTTAACTCTGAAAATGCCATAGCTGCTTCATTATTGTATTTCGACCTTGGCAGTATTCAATTCAGAGACATTAATAATAATCTTATGAGAGATTTTACTCCTCACGAATTTGCAATTGATTTTGGATATTCGCGTTTATTGGGAAATAAATTCTCAGGTTCTGTTGTCATGAGGTTTATATATTCAAATCTTACCGGAGGTATAGAAGTTGCAGGTCAACAGTCATTTCCCGGAAAATCAGTTGCTGCCGATGCTTCTTTTTACTATAAAAATCCTGATATTGAGCTAGGTAATATGCAGACTACTCTGATGTGGGGTTTAAATATTTCTAATATCGGATCTAAAATTTCATATACCAGTAATGAATATCGTGATTTTATCCCAACAAATTTTAGAACCGGGTTAGGCTATTTAATGCAATTAGATGATTATAATGAGTTAATGATAACTGTTGACTTTAACAAGTTGCTTGTGCCTACTCCTCCGGTATATTACAGTCCCGGTGACACATTGCCGAATGGACAGATTGTAACTTCCTCGGACAAAATAATAAAATATGGTCGTGATCCAAACATTTCTGTTCCGGCAGCATTATTTTCATCATGGGTTGATGCTCCGGGGGTTGCAACTCCTTTTGTTAAGAATGGTAAAGCTTCTCCTTTCCGGGAAGAATTGGCTGAAGTTACAATTTCCACAGGAATTGAATATTGGTACGACAAGCAATTTGCTTTAAGAGCCGGATATTTTTACGAACACCAATACAAAGGTAATAGAAAGTACTTTACTCTTGGTGCAGGTCTTAAAATGAATGTATTCAGTCTGGATTTTGCATATCTTATTCCAACTACTCAAGCAAATCCTTTACAAAATACCATGAGATTTACTCTTATTTTTGATATAGGCGAACTATCAAAAGAAAAGAAATAACATAAATGGGATATAGAATTGGCATAGGCTATGATGTTCATGCTTTAGATAAGGAATTAAATTTAATTTTGGGTGGAGTAAAAATTCCTCATTACAAAGGCTGCATTGCACATTCAGATGGAGATGTCCTAATACACGCAATTTGTGATGCTATTCTTGGTGCTGCCGGTTCGAGAGATATCGGTTGTTATTTCCCTGATAATGATCAAAAATATAAGGGTATTGACAGCAGAATTTTATTGAAAGAAACTCTTGAGATAATCTCACGGAAAGGCTTTAAAATTGTAAATATTGATACTGTTATATCTTTGCAAAAACCAAAAATTAAAGAATACATCCCTCAAATGATTAAAAATATTGCTGAAACTTTAGCAATGGATATAAATGATATTTCAGTAAAAGCTACCACAACCGAACATCTCGGATTTGAGGGTAGGGAAGAGGGCATCAGCGTTAGAGCTGTAGTATTGTTGGAAAAATAATTATGAATACTATCAGATCTTTAGAACATTTTGAGGACGTCATAAAATCAGAGACTATAGTTATAATTTATTTTCATAACGAAAAATGTTATGTGTGTAATTCTTTATTTCCAAAAATTATAAAATTTGCAGATGATAATAATTATAAATTATATTTTGTTGATTCTCAAGAATATCCCGAAATTCCTGCACAAAAATTTCTGATGACTTTTCCTGCGTTAATGGTATTCTTTTCTGGATATGAAATAATAAAAATGGCAAGGTTTATAGACCTTGCCAAATTAAAACTTGAATTGGAGATTTTTAAAAATAGGTTTAATCTTTAATAACTTTTAATGCATCTCTGACAGATACAAGAGTAGCATTACCATTAATTTTATCACCGACTGCATTTTTCATCCAGGCCTGAGGAGTAATTCTTCCTTGCACTAACATTCTTGTAACTTCATCGGCAAATTTTTTGTCTTTTATATATTCAGCTATTTGAAACTCAATTAAATGACCAATTGGATAATTTGCCAGATACAATGGCGAGGTAATCATGTGAGAGTAAATAGCGAGAATAGGACTATCTTTTACTCCAAAAATAGGATAATAGTATTTATTCCATACATCAATGGCAATTTTTTCAACAGCTTCTTTTAATTCTTTAGGATTAGCATCAGGATTTTCATACATCCATTGCCAAACATACATATCAACTAAAGCAACTCCCATAATTTCGTAAGATGACCAACAATTATCGAGTGCATTGATAGCATCAACTTTTTGTTTTTCCCCTGCATTTGATCTGCCTAAAAGTTTTAAGTCATTTCCCTGAAATAAGAAAGCAATAGCTTCAGTAAACGCGGTATTTGGAACACCGCTTAGCATATAATAATCTACGTCGTATAGAGTAATGGTTTGTTCAACATTGTGTCCAAGTTCATGAATGGCAATATTATATCCTTTATAATCCATTCCTTTCTCGCCGATTCTGGTGCGTAAATGAGCTTGATCGCCTTTCATTTGAGCTCCCCATGCATGTCCTGCCCCTCTGGATGGATCGACTGCAATTTTTGCAGCAATATAATTAGCTTTATCTCTTGTCCAACCTAAATCCATTAAGATTCGTGGGATATCTTTTGAAAATGCTTGTGCATCAGGATATTTACGACGAGTTATAGCAGAGAGTTCATCTTGGTTGATTTCACTGCGAAGTTTAAACCCGTCATACCATATGTCAAAAGGCTGTAAGTCCCTGTTAAGACGTTTTTTTATGAGTTTCGCAACTTCGGCAATTTCCGGTGCTGTAATAAAATCAATGAATATTTTTTCAACTTCTTCTCTTGTAATTTCCATTGATTGGTCATAGGCTCTCGAAATGTAAGTATGATAAACCGGATTGTACTTATCCATTGCCGAAAGTGCTTTGAAATTCTTTAATAAATATTCATATCTTGTATATGGTTCGGCAGTAAATTTTACTTCTTTGTTTTGAGCATCAAAAACTAAATTCTTTGAAGGATTCCACTTGTATTCTGATTTATTGATGACTTCAACCGGAATTTCTTGTCTGATTATACGAAGCATTATGTCGTAGATGAATTTTTGTTTTTGCAAACCATTTTCTGTATTATAATTAGCTTTAAGTTCGTCTCTTAATCCCCAGTGGGTAATTAATACCATATCTTTTGGGAAGTATGTATTAAAGTTTTCATCAATTATATTTCCCATGTAGATATTATAATCAGCAATATAAGCATCTGATTGTGTAGCAACTTCGGAATAATTTTGATTCAAATCTGAGGGGACTCTCGAGATAAACATGTCTCCCATACGAGCAAAAGCCCAATCAATTCTTGACCAATTTTCAGAAAATTTTTCTTTTTCTGTTAAGGAATAAGCTGGAAAATTCAAAGCTACATAAAAAGCAATTTTATTGGCAAACATATCCTCATTAAAATGAGCCATTGGCGAATAAGCGCCCATAGCCATATCAACAAAAGTAATTTCGCCCATATTGAGGTGTAAAGGTTCGTTGAGTTTTAATGTCATTTTATTGTTTAATCCGAATATTATCTCAAAATTGCGTTCGAGTTTGGAGAAAATTGTTAATAATTTTACAGAATCAGGCTCAAAATTTTGGAGGCAAAAACTAACAAAATCTTCTTCTTTACCATCAGATTCTGACCAAAGACTTGCTACTTGTTGTACTCCTCTGTCAATTCTAAATTCATAAGTTTCGCCGTATTTTTCTTTTAGCTGTCTGGCGGTTTCTTTAGTTGTTTCTTCAGAAATTTTAAAAGTTTCTGACTTTGTTGAGGGTTTATTTTGGTCGCTTTTGTTTTTACATCCGGTCATAATCAGAAATGGAATAATAATTATTAAAATTTTTGTTTTCATAAAGTTTAAATTAATTGTTAAACAATTCATTTATTAAGTTATCATCTGCTATATTTGGGAGTGTAACTTTGAGATTAGGATTTTCGTTCATTGCGCGTTTTATTGCAAAAATTGCTTCAGAGTTTCTTGCCCAGCTTCTGCGAGCGATACCATTATTAACGTCCCAATGGAGCATCATTTTTAATCTTCTTTCTGAATCTTCTGATCCGTCGAGTACCATACCAAAACCTCCATTAATTACTTCGCCCCAACCAACACCACCTCCATTGTGAAGCGAAACCCAAGTCGCTCCACGGAAAGAATCTCCGATAACGTTATGTACAGCCATATCAGCAGTAAAACGACTACCATCATAAATATTTGAAGTTTCTCTAAAAGGAGAATCTGTTCCTGAAACGTCGTGGTGATCTCTTCCCAACACAACAGGTTGTTTTATGATACCACGTTTTATTGCATCATTAAAGGCTTTGGCAATTTTAATTCTACCTTCTGCATCAGCATATAAAATTCTTGCCTGCGAACCAACAACAAGTTTATTTTGCTTTGCTTCTTTGATCCATTTAATGTTATCTCTCATTTGTTGAGAAATTTCTTCGGGTGCATGTGCTGCTATTTCCTCCAGAACTTTCATTGCTATATTGTCAGTGGTTTCGAGATCAGCGGGGTCAGAGGAGGTACAAACCCAACGGAAAGGTCCGAACCCATAATCGAAACACATTGGTCCCATAATATCTTGAACATAAGATGGATATCTGAAATCAATACCGTTAGGAGCCATAATATCAGCTCCGGCTCTTGAACTTTCGAGTAAGAACGCATTTCCATAATCGAAGAAATACATTCCGAATTCTTCTGTTAAGGTATTTATTGCTTTTACTTGACGTCTTAAAGATTCCTGAACAGCAACTTTAAACTTTTCTGGTTCTTTGGACATCATCTCAACAGATTCTTCATAAGAATAACCTACTGGATAATAACCTCCTGCCCAAGGATTATGTAATGATGTTTGATCACTTCCGATATCAACTTTAACTTTTCTTTTTGCAAGTCGTTCCCATAAATCAACCACATTTCCGAGATATGCTATGGAATGAGCAATTTTTTTTGATTTATATTCGAGTGCTGTGTCAATGGCTTTGTCAACGTCATCAATAATTTCGTCTACCCAGCCTTGTTCGTATCTTTTGTATGCTGCTTTGGGATTAATTTCAGCACAAATAGTAACAACTCCTGCAATATTTCCTGCTTTAGGTTGTGCACCACTCATTCCACCTAATCCTGAGCTTACAAACAATTTACCTTCCGGACCTTCATTTTTTTGAGAGATTTTTCTACAAGCATTTAATACAGTAATTGTTGTTCCATGGACAATCCCTTGTGGGCCAATATACATGTATGAGCCTGCAGTCATTTGTCCATATTGAGTAACTCCAAGAGCATTAAATCTTTCCCAGTCGTCGGGTTTGCTGTAATTTGGGATCATCATTCCATTAGTAACTACAACTCTTGGTGCATCTTTATGCGAAGGGAATAATCCCAGCGGATGGCCTGAATACATTACAAGTGTTTGTTCGTCGGACATTTCGGCTAAATACTTCATGGTTAAAAGATATTGTGCCCAATTCTGAAAAACAGCTCCGTTTCCACCATAAGTTATAAGTTCGTGAGGATGTTGAGCAACAGCATCATCCAGATTATTCGAAATCATTAACATTATTGCTGCTGCTTGTAAACTTTTGTGAGGAAACCATGAAATATCTCTCGCATAAATTTTATATTTTGGCTTAAATCTGTACATGTAAATTCTTCCGTAAGTTTCGAGCTCATGCTTGAATTCTTCGGCAAGTGTTTTATGAAACTTTGTCGGAAAATAACGCAATGCGTTTTTTATTGCTAATTTTTTCTCTTGCTCAGTGAGAATTTGCTTACGAATGGGAGCATGGTTAACATTATTATCATAAACATAAGCATCTGGCAAATCGTCAGGAATTCCTTGTAATATTATTTTCTGAAAAACTTCTTTTGATATCATATTGTATTAATTTTAATTCTGAAGCCAAAATTAAAAATTTTAAAATCAAATACAAAAAAAGCTGCCTATTGGCAGCTTTAATTTTCTAAAATTGCATTATACTTTCTTATAACGTAATTGCCATATTCCTAAAATTCCGGTATCTTCTTCCAGCCAAAGTTCATTTGTCGTTAAACGTAGAATTTTAAAATCGTCCCATTCCGTTTCAGAAGGTTTTTTTACTAACAAGGTTTTTTTGTCATCACTGAGTTTCCATTCTATATCGTCTGATGTAGTAGAATTTTCAAGTTTAGTATTTCTGGTTCCAGAACCATCTTTTTGTAAGATAAATTCTAACTTGAACGTTGTGTTTTCCTGTAATTGGTCATTGATGTACATAGCTTCTTGTACCCAACTTCCTTTAATTCTCATTTCTGCTGGTAAAAGTGAAAATTCAGGACCTTCTTCATAGGTTGTACATGAGTTAAACCCAAAAGCAACAAAGCTAAGTGCAAAAAATATAACCGCTATTCTTTTCATAAAAAACTATTTTTTTTCAAGTTTAGTAATTGTAGTAATTGTTTCTCCATTTTCTGTTTCAACATCTCTAAACCATAGTTCTGAACTTGTAAGTTTGATTATTTCTGAAGATTCCCATTCCTCCCATTCATTATTTTGGTTTTTCATTCTAATCATTAAATTTTCTTTGTTATCATCAAATTTCCATTCCATATCAACAGAAATAGTCGTTCCAAAAAAACTAGTATTTAATTTACCGGTTCCGTCTTTTTTTAATTCAAATGTTGTATTGGCAAAATCTCCGAGGTCTTGTACATTGCCATTAACTGTGATTTCTTTAATTCCCCAAGTCCCAACTATTCTTGCTTTTTTAGTTTTTAAACTGAAGGCAGGACCTTCTTCATATTTGCCACATGCGGTAAAAAGTATTGCAAAACCTGCAACAATTGATAAAATAATTCCAATTTTTTTCATAATCTTTAAATTTAAGTTAATTTTCTGCAAATATAAAAATATTTTAGTTTATGCCGAAAAAATATTTTATTTCTTCATTATTATTTTTTTCAACAATCCATAAATCATTTGAGGAGAGTCTGATAATTTTTTTTGAGTAGAAATCGCTCCATTCATTGTTAGATCCTCTAAACCTTTCAAAAATAGAGTCCTTTTTTTCATTAAACTTCCATTCGAAGTTTTCGTTAACGGGCTTCATTCCTATCAATTGAATAGTTTGAATACCGGTTCCATCAGGATTATAGGTTTTTTCCCAGATTTCAATTCCTAAATCGTTAATTAAAATAAATTCGTCGTTAACATAATATTCTTTTAGTGTCCATAATTTTGTTATTCTTTTCTCCGGAGATTTGAAACTTACGAATGGACCTTCTTCGTATTTAGAACACGAAACTAAAATTATCGTAATTAATAATGAAAATAAAATATTCTTCATCTTGAGATATTTACATATCTGCGTTCAACGATATATTTTTTAGATAAGCTATTTTCTTCTTCGGAGGTAATCCACAACTCGTTTTTGGTAAGTCTCGAAATATTGAAAATTTCGGGGAAAGTTTCGTTTGAAATTTTTGTTTCAAAATTCAGTTGTAAAATATTATTCTTTTTATCCAAATTCCATTTTCCGGAAAAAACTTTTTTATCTGTTGGAACATCATATATGAAAAAATCACCATTTTTTTGAAATTCTAAAATAAGATTTTTTTCAACATTAAGTTTATTATAATCGGTTTTATCAGAGATAAGCAGATCCTGTAATTCCCATTTGTTCGACAATCGCGTTTCAGGTGTGTTAATTGTTACAGAAGGACCACTCTCATAAAAGCAACATGATGTGAAAAGGTAAAATAAAAATATTAAAATCAGAGTATTTCTCATTGTTTTGCTTTTTTTTCAAAAATAATATATAAAAAATCTTTTTAATTCAAATGGATTTATATTTATATTTACATTCATGATATGAGTAATTTGTGCTATTATATTTATATAAATATGTTTTTTTGATGTATTTCATTCATAAATTTTTAGTTCAGGGTTGTTTAAAGTACCATTGATTTTGATCAAAATTATTTTTCTGTTTGTTTCTGATTTGAGATTATTTAATTTTTCGGACTTTTCGCTCATGGCTTTTAATAAAATCTTAAGTTTATTGCTTAGATATTCTTTCGGAATATCTAAGAGGAGATTTAATATTATGTTTTGAGTTGACAAGTTGTACTCTCCGGAATATCTTACTGATGCTTTATTAAAATAAAAATGATTAGGTGTAATTTTCATAAGATTATTGTTAATGATTGATGAGAATTCAAATTTAGGAATAAAAATTTCTTTTTCAGGAATTTCAAACTCTTTAAGTTTGTCCCAATAGAATATTAGCGAATCTATCTTAAAGTATATAGTTCCGTTTGTTTTGTAAACAATAGTGTCATTCAAAATTTTATTAGTTATTAAATTAGAATTAACCGAAATAATGGCTTTAATATCTTTATTA
>LUZK01000146.1 GCA_001603595.1 Bacteroidales bacterium Bact_19 | reverse complement strand
AACGATATTACGGCAGCTTCTCCTGTATGGAATGATGAAAATCAAAACGGAATGGATTATGTAGCTGTTTATAGTTTACGTCAACAAATTCATCGTAATGGTTGGATTCATGAATTAAATTCTGATTCCGGAGTTAGAAATCATGGATATATTTATGCAGGAACTCATGGTCGTGGGATATTTGTCTGCAAAGATTTCGGTGGACCTACTAGCGTACCTCAAAATATAACAGAAAAACCAAATTCTAACATAAATGTTTTCCCCAATCCTGCATCTGAATATACTCATATCAATGTAAATCTAGAACAATCTACCAATATTGAGATCGCAATTTATGATGCTTCAGGAAAAGTTGTTGATGTTTTAAAATATAATAATTTGAATTCTGGTCGTCATTCATTAAAATACAATGTTTCAGGATTAAAAGGAGGTATCTACATTTTAAGAATGAAAGATGCTGATAATATTTCTACTACAAAATTGATTGTTAAATAATATTAAATAATTAGTTAAAAAAAAAGCCTCGATTTTGAGGCTTTTTTTATATTTGCAAAAAAAAAAAGTTATGAAAATAAAAGTTGCAATTAACGGTTTTGGTCGTATTGGTCGGAATGTTTTTAAAATAGCTTTCGACAGACCGGAAATAGAAATTATAGGTATTAATGACCTTACAGAGACTAATATCTTAGCTCATTTATTAAAGTACGATTCCACTCAGGGAAAATTCGAAAGGAATATTTCTTACACTGAAAAGTCAATTATTGTTGATGGAAAAGAAATATTTGTTTCGGCTGAGAAAAATCCTTCAAATATTCCTTGGGTTGTAACTCCTGATGTTGTAATAGAATCAACAGGTGTTTTTACTGTACGCGAAAGTACAAAAGGCGGTTATGGTGATCATATAAAGAATGGAGCCAAAAAAGTAATTCTATGTGTTCCCTCAAAAGATGAAATTGATGCAATGATTGTTCTTGGCGTTAATGACCACATAATTACTCCTGAATTACAATGCGTATCAAACGCTTCTTGTACTACAAACTGCCTTGCCCCAGTTGCAAAAATATTGCATGATAATTTTGGAATTGAAAATGGTTTTATGACCACTGTTCATTCCTATACAAATGACCAGGTCATTCTTGATGCTCCTCATCGTGATTTACGCAGAGCAAGATCNNCAAATTCCTACAACTACCGGTGCAGCTAAGGCAGTAGGCAAAGTCTTACCTGAACTAAAAGGAAAACTTGATGGTATGGCAATGAGAGTACCTACTCCAACCGGATCATCTGTTGACTTAGTTGTAAATCTAAAGAGAAATGTTACAATTGAAGAGGTTCATAAAGCAATAAGAGAGGCTGCAGAAGGACCAATGAAAGGAATTTTGCAATATACCGAAGATCCAATAGTTTCTGTAGATATAATTCATAATCCACATTCTTCAATATTCGACGCTGGTTGTACAATGCTAATTGGAGGAAGACTTTTAAAAACTATTTCATGGTACGATAATGAGTGGGGATATTCAAACCGTGTTGTTGATTTAATTCCTAAACTATTTAAATAAAAAATAAAATGCCGCCATTAAGCGGCTTTTTTATTATTCATATCTTAAAGCTTCGATCGGGTCTAATTTAGAAGCTTTCTGTGCAGGAATGTAACCTGAACCAATACTAACCAAAAAACACAGAAATACAGCTAAAAGTATCCATCCCCACGGAATAATAAATTTTCCACCTGTAATCAAACTGGTTAAATTTCCTGCAATAATCCCCAAAATAATTCCTAAAATGCCACCAAGTTGTCCTATGAAAACCGATTCAAATAAAAATTGCTGTTTTATGGTTGAGGATTTGGCGCCTATAGCTTTTCTAATTCCTATTTCTCGAGTTCGTTCAGCAACAGATACTAACATAATATTCATTAACCCAACAGAAGCTCCCAATAAGGTTATTAATCCTATAATTGTGGCTCCAGCTGTAACAATAGAAATGTTTTCCAGAAGCATGTTTACAATATTATCACTTTTGTTAATTATAAAATTAGATGGTTCGTGTGATTTAAGATTTCTAATTGTACGAAATAAACCTTCTGCTTCTTCTACTGCATAATCAAGATGTTGAGGATTATCAGGAATTATATTAACAACATAACTTTTGTTATCGGCGAAATACTGCCTTGCATTTGTAATACTAATTAAACAAATTTTGTCTCCATCTCCAACGAAACTTGATCCTTTTTCTTTTAAAATTCCAATAATTCTATATTTCGAACTTCCAATATTTATTATTTCGTCACAAGGATTTTCTTTATCTGGGAAAAGTCTTTTTTGAATATCGCTTCCTATAATTATTAAGTTTTCTCCCGATAAAATATCTGTTTGTGTAAAATTTCTACCATATTTAATTTCTCTTCCGGAGGTTACTAAATAATTTTCATCTGCACCAATGACAGAAATGTTAGGATCAGTCTTATGATTAGAATTTTTTAAAGTGGCAGTCCATGAAACATTAACCGAAATCGAAACTTTTGCTGGAAATTTATATTCATTCTTAAATCTAATAGCTTCCTGATACTTAATTGGGGAACTATCAATAATTTTTCCATTCTTGTCTTTTATTTCTCTATCACTTTTACGAATTGAAACTGTATTCGCTCCCATATTCGTAAATTCGTATGTAATAGTAGCTTTAATAGAATCTACAGCAGTTAAAATTCCAACCAATGCCATAATTCCAAATGCAATAATAAAAATAGTAAGTGTAGTTCTTAGTAAATTCGATTTAATTGAGTTAATCGAAATCTTGATATTATCATATAAAATGCTCGAGAATTTCATGTTTCAAATTTAAAAAATCTTGTCAACCATATTTAAGTCAAATTAAAACTTTAAGTTTTTATTAACGGTAAAAAAGATTCACTAATTTGCAAAATGTTTTTGATTAATTAAATTGAAAATAAGTTAGTTCAATAAATATTACTATGTTTCAAAATAAAGTGGAAAAATTTAGACTTAAATATTCATTATTCTTTATAAAATAAAGTTTAATATAAGAAAGGCGAGATTTTTGAATGATTTACGAATTTAATTTAGAGAAAATTTTTATCAAAATACATTCTATGATACAAAAAAATGTGGGAAAATTTTATTTTTGCAAAAATATCTGTTAATGTCATCTGAAGTTTACGATAACCGATTAGTTAATCTTTATTTTTCTGTATTGGAGGTTACACATTGTCCTTATTGTAACAGTACAAAGTTTTATCGTCATGGTAGGTATAAATATAC
>LUZK01000055.1 GCA_001603595.1 Bacteroidales bacterium Bact_19 | reverse complement strand
ATAGGTATTGTTTCTATTCCTTTCTTAATCGAAGGCGAAACAAGAATAAATCAGGCAAAGGAAGGTATTGAAAAGATGCGTGAATTTGTAGATGCTCTGTTGGTAATAAACAACGAAAAATTGTATGACATCTACAACAATCTAAAATTCAGTGAGGCCTTCTTAAAAGCCGACGAAGTTTTGGCAACAGCAACCAAGGGAATTGCTGAAATTATCACCATTCCGGGCTATATTAACGTTGACTTCGAAGATGTAAAGACAGTCATGAAAAACAGCGGTGTGGCAATAATCGGTTCGTCAAGAGCTAAAGGAGAAAACAGAGACTTAGAAGCTATAAAAAGTGCTCTCGAATGGCCGCTGCTTAACGATAACGACATCAGAGGAGCCAAAAATATCCTTCTAAACATCATCAGCTCTACAGGTGAACATGAACTTACAATGGCTGAATTCGGAAGAATAACCGGATATTTCAAAGAAGTTGTCGGAAAAGATACTAATGTAATATGGGGAACCGGTTTCGACGACAGCATGGGCGAAGAAATAAGTGTAACTATTATTGCTACCGGTTTTGCAACCTATGAACAAATGTACGAAAACAAAAAAGAAAAAAATGATAATAAAAAAACTATTACCATTTCTCTAGGTGACGATCCTGATGATGTAATAAGCAATACCATTTCGGATGAACCATCAGAAAATAATCCGGTAATTAGTTCTGATGGTACTCCAATAGAATTAGAAATTGAATTCCCTCAAAATCTTGAAGAAGACGAAGCCATTCCTGACATAAATAAGAACAATTTTACTCACGTTAAAGATATTACTGATTTAAATAATTCAGATTATCTTGACTTTTTGGAAGGACAGCCCGCAATTGAAAGAAAAAAAAATAATACTAACATATAAAATTAATTGTTATGAGCATTTTTGAACAAATTAACGAAGACATTAAAAAGGCAATGCTAGCCAAAGAAAAAGAAAAACTCGAGGCTTTGCGTGCAGTTAAAGCAGCATTTCTTCTAGCAAAAACCGACGGAGGAAATTCAGAGTTAACTTATGAAAAAGAGGTTCAGATTTTGCAAAAATTGATAAAACAAAGAAAAGATGCAGCGGAAATATACCGCACACAAAACAGACCTGACCTTTACGAAACCGAAGAATTTCAAGCACAAATAATAAGCCAATATTTGCCAAAACAATTAAGTCCGGAAGAATTAAAAGAAGAAGTTCAGAAAATTGTTACCGAACTTGGAGCAAGTTCATTAAAAGATATGGGCAGAGTTATGGCTGAAGCAAACAAACGCCTGGCAGGTAGAACAGAAAGCAAACTTATCGCTGATGCCGTAAAAGGAATTTTAGGAGCTTAAATTATCTTTACATTTATTTTTCATATTTCTGAAAATTATACAAAAAATTTTTTCTTTTTTAATTTTTGGCTTGTTTTTTGTTTAAATTTTAATTTTATAAATAATTTTGCATTGTTTAATTTAATATTTGTATTATGAAAACAAAATTTGCTTTATCTGCTATTATTGTGTTATTTATTTTCATTTTTAACAGTTTAAATGCTCAAACTGTTTTAACGGCAAAAAAAGTTACTCAGTCGAGAGGTGTTTCTGAGTATGTAATCCCGACAACCGATGTTTTTATTGAAAAACCTGCTTTATCAAGGGGTGGATGTGTAGTCAAATTAGACAACTGGACAGGCTTTTACATTGATGTATGGATTGACAAAGTTTATAGAGGAAGATTAAATCCATGGGAAACTTCATCAGTAGTTTTACCGAAAAGTTTTGAAGAAGTTTATTGTCGAACAATTGGCGACACCTATCAATGGTTTAGCGAAGGAGAATGCAATGAACAATTTCTGTTAAAAATGGAAGAAAGCGAAGAACAAGAAATTAAAAAATCTGACGGTCAGGATTTTTAGTTCAACGAGGCAAACAGGATCAAATTGGTTCTGTTTGCTTTTAAAATAAAAATTATGAAAAAAAGTAATATTTTCCTGATTTTACTTTTAATAGTAATTCATTGCTTCGGGAAAAGCGATGGAGATAAATATGCAATAATTATTGCGATAGGAAATTATGATCAGGAAAAAACGGGTTGGTATCCGATAAACACACAAAATGATGTAAAATTAA
This sequence comes from Bacteroidales bacterium Bact_19, assembly GCA_001603595.1. Classification (GTDB taxonomy): domain Bacteria; phylum Bacteroidota; class Bacteroidia; order Bacteroidales; family ML635J-15; genus Bact-19. The sequence continues at coordinate 29,301 of LUZK01000055.1, read as the reverse complement.
TTGAAAAATCTTTGATTTCTATAGGTTTTTCAAACGAAAATATCATCTACGTTATTGATGAAGAGGCCACAAAACAAGGTATTATTAATGCTTTTAATCAACTGTATTCTATAATTGGCGAAGGAGATCAAATTGTAATCCATTATAGTGGACACGGTCAACAGATTTTTGATGATAATGGAGACGAAATAGACGGTCTCGACGAAGCCCTTGTTTGCTATGATGCTCCCAACAAAATGATTCCCGGATATGATGGCAGCAAACACTTCAGAGATGATGAATTAGGAGACTGGATAAACAAATTTAGGACTAAACTCGACTCTCAAGGACATGTACTGGTTTTTCTGGACTGTTGCCATTCCGGAACAGGAACAAGAGGTTCTGCAAAAGTACGCGGCGGTGCACCACCACTTGTCCCCGAAGGTTGGAATCCGCCTAAAAATGTTTCCGACGACAAAACAGGATTTGGCATTTACCAAAACGATAACAGTAAAACACAAACCAGAGGTATTAAAAACGAAAATCTTGCAAAATTTATAGTAATATCGGGAGCTTCTGCCAATGAACTTAATTACGAGACTTTTGATGAAGATAATAATCCCGTAGGTTCTTTGTCTTATTGCATTTACAAAGCATTTTCCAACATTAAAGGAGAAGAAACATATCGGCAGATTTATGCAAAAATTCTTGCCGAAATGAGTTCAAAAGCTCCTAATCAAAATCCTGCAATCGAAGGAGATATTGATTATGTTTTGTTCAACGGAAATTTTAATAACCCACCTGTTTATTTCACTTTGAAATCAATAAAGAATGATTCAATTGTAGAAATAAATGTCGGGCAAATTGGCGGCATTAACCCGGGAAGTAATATTGCTTTTACCATCCCCGGAGTTACATCACCCGACGATAATAACACTATAACTACGGGTAAAGTTATAAGTAGTACAAATCTTTATTCAACAGTACTTCTCGAAAAAAAATATAAATTTAAATCAACTGCAGAAGCATGGGCTTATCCTATTTCGAAAACACCACCTCAAAAAATCATTAATGTTTCTATTGATTCAAAAACCGACCCCGAATTAAAAAGCATGCTTGAAAGACAAATAAACTCCTCATTTTTTGCAAAAATTTCCAACGAAAATCCAGAATTAACTCTAAACTTTTCTAAAACAAGAGGAGCAAAAAATTTCAGAATAGTGAACTCAATATATAATAAGGAGATCGAAAGCATTTCAGATCAAAGCGATGAAAATCTCATAAAAAATGTACTTTCCTCGATTCAAAATTACTCTCAGGGAAAACTTATCAAGGACATGGATTACTACGACGACAGATATTATATTATTATGGAACTCATCCCGGTTAAAGCAACTGTTAATGAAGACGGAGATTTTAAAATTTTAGAGTATCTCGATTCAATGTCAATATTGGATAAAAACGGAATTCCGACGTTTTCAACAGACAATTATGCAGTCATTAGAGTAACAAATCATGGAAGTAAAAAGGCGTTTTTCAATATCATTGACATTCAACCCGACGGTTTTATAAATCCCATAATTCCAACTATAGATGATACTGATGGACGTGAATATTCACTTGCTCCCGGAGAGTCGGCAGTTCTTAAAAATACGCTGATAATGTTTGGTCCTCCTTATGGAAACGAAATCTTTAAAGTTATAAGTTCCGATAAACCAATGAATATAACTCAGCAAATAACAAACAGAGGTACTGCATCCAGAGGCGATAGCTCAAATATTTTTGAATATGTATTAGGCGGAGGCTTAGGAACTACACGAGGAGCATCAACAACTTCCAAAGCTTCGTCAGAGAAAATATCAAGCTTTGAATATTGCTTTAAAATTGTGGAATAAACTCAAATATCATAATTTTTACTTATTTTTACACCATAAAAAATAATTTTTACTGGTGAAACCACTTGCAGAACGTCTTAGACCAAAAAATTTTGATGAGTATGTAGGTCAGGAACATCTCAGTTCTCCTGATAGTCCTTTCCGTAAAATGATTGAAAGCGGCAATTTACATTCCATGATTTTATGGGGACCTCCGGGCGTAGGAAAAACAACTCTTGTAAAAATAATTTCAGCAGTCAATTATCGAGGATTTTACTCGCTAAGTGCCATAAACAGTGGAGTAAAAGACTTGCGTGAAGTAATAGAGCAATCACGTAAGAATGCTTTGTTTAATACAAAAGCCCCAATACTGTTTATTGATGAGATTCACCGTTTCAGTAAATCTCAGCAAGACTCTTTATTGTCAGCTGTTGAGGAAGGAACTGTTGTTTTAATTGGAGCAACTACCGAAAATCCATCTTTTGAAGTAATTCCTCCCCTACTCTCTCGATGTCATGTTTATATTTTAAAACATCTCGAAGAAAAAGATCTGGATGTTTTAATTGAAAAAGCCTTAAAAAATGATACAGAATTATCAAAAAAAAACATAAAAGTTATTGAAAAGGAGGCACTTTACAGATTTTCCGGTGGAGATGCAAGAAAACTTTATAATATACTCGAAATCATCTGTAATTCGGAAAGCGGTAGCGAAATTATTATTGACAATAAGTTTGTAGCAGAAAAACTGCAAGAAAAAATAACTGTTTACGATAAAACCGGCGATTATCACTACGATATTATCTCGGCCTTTATAAAATCAGTCAGAGGGTCAGACCCTGATGCTTCGTTGTATTGGCTTGCTAGAATGCTTGATGCAGGCGAAGATATTAAATTCATAGCTCGTCGCTTAATAATCTTAGCAGCCGAAGATATCGGACTGGCAAATCCCAATGCCTTATTGCTTGCAAATGCCTGTTTTGATGCAGTTAGTAAAATTGGAATGCCGGAAGCAAGAATTATTCTTTCAGAAACAACAATATATCTTGCAACGAGTCCGAAAAGCAATACAGCATATATTGCCATTGACAAAGCCTTAGATAGCGTAAAAGAAAGCGGTAATTTACCTGTACCTCTGCACTTAAGAAATGCTCCCACAAAGTTGATGAAAAACATCGGTTATGGTGCTGATTACAAGTATCCGCACAATTACGAAGACAATTTTACCCATCAGCAATACCTGCCTGATAAAATTAAAAACCTGAAATTCTACCAGTACGGGAATAATCCAAAAGAACAAAGCACAAAGAAATTTTGGGAAGCAATAAGATGTAAAAAAAGATAGAGTTATTCTAAATCTCGTTTAAGTTCTATCAGATTTAAAATCCTAATTTGTTTTGAACTATACGAAATTAAGCCTTCATTACAAAGTTGTTTTATTGCTCGAGAAATTGATGGTCTTTCAACTCCTAAAATCTCCGAAAGTTCTTTTAATGTAACCGACAATTTAACTGACTTCCCGTCTTTTAAATCACAGTTATTTATTAAATAATATATAATCTTTTGCCTTAAGTTAAAAACAGAATGAAATCTGAGTTTTTCAGAGAGAATTTGAGTTTTTGTACAAATTAAATCAAGATAATTCTGTAAAACCTTACTTTCTGTAAATATAATCTCCAAAAAAACTTTTCTCGAAATAAACATTATAGTTGATTTATTAACAGAGACAACATTAACAGGAAAACACCGTTTTATCCCAAATAAAAATGCCGGAGCTATCGTTGCCGGAGCTTTATGTACCTCTATAACAACAGAAGAACCGTTAGGCTTATAAATTTCACATCGTAAACATCCATCTAATAAAATAACCAAATCATTACATTTATCATTATAAAGGAATACTAAATCATTTTGCTCGTAGGACTTAAGATTGTATTTTATTTCTGAAAACATTTGCAATATTTTGTTGTTAGTCAAGCCTTTGAACAACTTATGCTTAGTAAGAGATTCGATAAAAATTTCATTCATAATAATGAATTTTTAAAAATGTAACAATTGTTACGATTTAACATTCAAAAATAATATTTTTTTATAAAACAGAAGTAATATTTTAATACTTAAATACATGGAATATTATGAAAAACCAATGTTTAGTAATAATTGTAACGATTTTTTTTGTAACTTTTGCTTATGCAAATGATGGAAAACCAACAAATAAACAAGAAAAGATTAAGATAGAATATTCAGGGCAAATATTACTGGCCAAAGATCTTAAATCAAATGTTTATATCACGTTTGGTGGCCCGGGCATAAAAATTCAGAGTGGAAAAATATATTTTATTGCCGGCATGTTTCCATCGTTGAAATATAATTACAAATATGATATAAACATTGACAAGGGGCCGTTATCCCCAATCTTAGGTACAGGATTTCAATTAGGCTATAAAAAATTTACTGCCGGGATTATTTTTTATTCAATAAAAAATAATTGGCATTTTGCACCAGGAATAGGATATAAATTTTAAATTTGTAGAACAATGATAATTTGCTATGAAAATTATAAAAAAATTTATTAAAATCATTACACCTCCCCACAAATGGAGATTACTTTTCATAATAGTTTTCGGGATTTTAACAGGAAGCGTTATTTTTGTTTTCTATATTTCAAGAGGTTGGTCATATTTATCCGAAGAACCTGCTACTTGTGTAAATTGCCATATAATGAGAACTCAATATGTAACCTGGCATCATTCTTCGCATAGGGAACATGCTACTTGTGTAGATTGTCATGTTCCGCATGATAATATTTTCAGAAAATATTATTTTAAAGCAAATGATGGAATGAGACATGCTACAATTTTTACATTGAATACTTATCCTCAAGTAATAAGAATGCATCAAGCCGGACAAAGTGTTGTACAGGAAAATTGTATCCGTTGTCATAGTAATTTAAACTCGATGGTAGGAACAAATGTTTCGCTTGAAGAAATAGCACAAGGAAAAGGAAAAAGATGTTGGGATTGTCATAGAGAGGTCCCTCACGGAACAGTAAAAAGTTTATCTTCAAGTCCCTACGGAACTATACCAGTACCCAAACCAGATATTCCTGATTGGCTAAATAAAATTTATAAATAATTTATTAAATATAAGCTTATGAAAACAAACTTAAATGAACTGATAACAAAACGTCCATGGGTTGGATGGGTTATTTTTGGGATAACAATGCTACTTGTCTTTTTTCTTGGAATACTTGCCTCGAGCATAATTCAAAGACGAGCAGAGGCTAATTTGTTAAATGTTCCCCGATATGCAATAGAAGAATTTGAGCCTAGAAATGAAGCATGGGCATTAGCTTTTCCAAGAGAATATCAAACTTATTCGCAAATGGCAGATACTTCATTCCGTTCGAAATACGGAGGTAGCGCATTTAGGGATCTTTTGGAAGAAGATCCACGGATAGTGATTCTTTTTGCAGGTTATCTCTTTTCAAGAGATTTCAATCAGGCACGTGGACATGTATATGCTATTGAAGATATTCATAATACTCTCAGAACAGGAACACCGGCCGACGAAACAGAAGGACCTCAATATGCCAGCTGTTGGACGTGTAAAAGTGCTGATGTTCCGCGAATAATGTATAGTATGGATACTAAAGATTTCTATTCAAAAACTTGGGCAAATTATTTATCAGAAATGGTTAACCCAATAGGTTGTGCCAACTGCCATAATCCTAAAGACATGACTCTAAGAATTTTTCAAATACCACTTAAGGAAGCCTTTAATAGAAAAGGTCTGGATTTAAGTAAAAGTTCGCTTAACGAAATGCGTTCTTTGGTTTGTGCCCAATGTCATGTTGAATACTACTTTAAAGGTCCGGAAAAGTACGTTGTTTTTCCTTGGGATAAAGGTATGAGTGTAGAAGAAATCGAGAACTATTATGATGAATATGAATTTTACGATTGGATACATCCATTAAGCAAAGCACCTATACTTAAAGCTCAACATCCGGACTACGAATTATTTCAGCATTCAATTCATTATCAGCGAGGAGTTTCTTGTGCTGATTGCCACATGCCATACAAAACAGAAGGAAGTATGAAAATATCTGATCATAAAGTTCAAAGTCCATTAAACAATATCGAAAATTCTTGTATGGTATGTCATCGTCAAAATAAAGAAGAATTAATTCGTAATGTTTACGACAGACAAGACAAAGTTTATAAACAAAAAATCGCTTTAGAAGATATTTTAGTTAAATTACATATCGAAGCAAAATTTGCCTGGGAAAAAGGAGCCACTGAAGAAATGATGAAACCTGTTTTAAATCTTATCCGTCAGGCCCAATGGCGTTGGGATTTTGTTGCCGCAAGTCATGGAGCCTCATTTCATGCTCCACTTGAATCAATGCGAATTTTAGCAGATGGTATTGATAAGGCTTCAGAAGCCAGACTTATTCTAAGCCGAGTTTTAGCTTCGCTTGGGTACAACGAAACAGTTCCTATGCCGGACATTAGCACAAAAGCTAAAGCCCAAGAATACATTGGTATAGATTACAACAAATTAAAAACCGAAAAGCAGGAATGGAAAAAGAACACACTTCCTAAATGGCTCGAAGCTGCAAAAAAACGTGAAAAAGAAATGCCAATGCCTCAACGAATTTTATAAGTCAATTCTTCAACGATAATGGATAAAAACAATAAAAAAGCCCTATGGACTCCACCATGGGGCTATTCGGAAGGATTTTTTATTTCTGTGGGATTATTTACTGTTTCTTTAGCCTTGGAATTTATTGTTCCTTTTAACTATTTTCCAAAACCAAATTTCCCCTTAAACTTTTTGTATTTAATTATTTTGTTTTTCGTGACAATATTATTTTTTTGTTAAGGAAAAGGCTTTATTTCTTCAAATGGTTAGCTTCTGCAGAAGCTGCCATACCTTCTATTTGTTTTTTTCTTTTCTTTATAATACTTATGGGAATTATCCCTCAAAAACCTACAATCCCAAATAAAACGGCTTTTTTTAATAACATCACCAATACCTGTTTTTTTTTCACAACAATTATTTTTTTATTACTAACATTAGGCAGTGCTACTATTTCAAGATTGTTTCCTTTTAGTTTTAAAAATATAACTTTTTTCCTGAATCATTTTGGTTTATGGATTGTACTATCTGCCGGATATTTTGGCACAACTGATAAAAAAGAAGCACTTTTATCGGTTAAAGAAGGAGATATTGTATGGTATAGCATTGACTCAAATGGTAAAATCGAAGAACTTCCAATTGCAATAGAATTAGTACAATTCAAAGTTGAATTTTACGACCCTAAAATTGTACTTGTTGATAAAAACAACAAGTTAAAATATCCTCAACAAGATGTTAATTTTAAAGATAATCAAAATTTTAAAATTGACGATTTAATAATTGAAATAAAAAAATCCTTTAAAAAAAGCTACCCGATAGAAAATGATTTTATTGATGCCGGAGGTATTCCCGGCTCAGGAGCTTCGGCATTCATAAATATATATGACAATGATAATAAATTGATTGCATCGGATTGGATTTGTCATTCGACGATCATGTATAATGAAAAGTCTATTTTTCTTGATGATGGCAGAATAATCCGTATGCTTAATCCCGAACCTTCATATTTCGGATCAGAAATAAAGCTATATTCTCAAAAATCTTCCGGCATGATTCAAGGAACTGTGGAAGTAAACAATCCTTTAAAATTAGATAATTGGTGGATTTATCAATATTCGTATGATTCTTCCGCCGGAGCAGATTCTGAAATAAGTATTTTTAAAGCTGTTTATGATCCTTGGCTTTATTTTATTTATTGTGGATTTATTATGATGTTAACTGGTGTTTTCTTTATGTTTATTATATTTTCTTTTAAAAAAAATAATTTGTGATGTGGCACTACTTTGTATATTTCGCTAGCCTTAGTATTACTCTTTGGTTAATTTCAATTATAATAAAAATATTTTATGATAAAAATTGGTTAATAAATTTATCCAACATTTTTGCAATTTTAGGAATATGTATATTGGGACTGTTTATTGTTCTTTACTGGCTTGAAATAGATAGACCACCTATGCGAACCATGGCTGAAACAAGATTATGGTATTCGTTTTTGGTAAGTATAGTTAATGTTGCCATACACAGATTTTTTAAAAACAAATTAGTTCTAATTTTAGGCTTAATAATGGCATCTGTATTTTTAATCTCTGATATACTACATCCGGAATATCAATCCCGTAATTTGATGCCTGCTCTGCAAAGTTTTTGGTTTATTCCGCACGTATCGGTGTACATGATTTCTTATGCAACTTTTGGATCTGCAACTATACTGGCAATTAGCGGATTTAAAAGTAAGAGCAATAAAAGCCAAAATATTAATCAAGCTATGATTTTAATATATCCCGGATTCATGCTGCTCACATTTGGAATGTTGTTTGGTGCCTTATGGGGAAAAATTGCCTGGGGCGACTATTGGGCATGGGATCCAAAAGAAACATGGGCTTTAATAACCTGGTTGTTCTACTTATTGCTAATTCACATACATCATAGACACCCGCACAAATATTTAATTTTGCAAACATTAATGATAATATCATTCATTATGTTAATGATAACATGGTTGGGAATAAAATATTTACCAACAGCAACTCAGAGCATTCATGTTTACGGCAGCTAAAATTTTTTATAAATCAACCCCTTTTCACTTTTAAAATTTTCTGTAGTGCATACATTTCATCTCTTAGGCGGGCAGCTTCGAGAAAATCCAATTTTGCAGCTGCTTCTTCCATTTGTTTTTTTGTTTTTTTAATTGCTTTTTCTAAATCTTTATCGCTCATATACTTAACAACCGGATCTGCTGCCACTGCTGAAATAATTTCATTTTGATATTCCACCGGCTCCGGTTGAAACCTTTCTGCATTCAAATCTGCCAATTTTTTTGATAAGGCATCTCGTTGAGCTTTCACAATTTGTCGTGGAATAATTCCGTGTTCCTGATTATATTTCAACTGCTTTTGTCTGCGACGATTGGTCTCATCAATTGTTTTTTGCATCGAAGCAGTAACTTTGTCGGCATACATTATTACCTTGCCATTAATGTTACGGGCAGCTCTGCCGGCTGTTTGTGTAAGAGATCTTTCCGATCGCAAAAATCCTTCTTTATCGGCATCAATGATTGCAACAAGCGAAACTTCAGGCAGATCAAGTCCCTCACGTAAAAGATTTACTCCAACAAGAACATCAAAAATTCCGGTTCGTAAATCAGACAATATCTGAACTCTTTCCAAAGTTTCAACATCAGAATGAATATATCTGCATCTTACTCCGTTTTTCTCCAGATATTTTGTAAGTTCTTCGGCCATTCTCTTGGTAAGAGTAGTTACGAGTATTCTTTCATCGCGTTTTACTCGAATTTCAATTTCGTTCATCAGGTCATCAATTTGATTGAGTGAGGGTCTCACTTCAATTTCAGGATCAAGCAGTCCGGTAGGTCTGATAACCTGTTCAACAATAACTCCACCCGACATTCTCAGCTCGTAATCTGCAGGTGTGGCACTAACATAAATCACCTGGTTCATCAATGCTTCAAACTCATCAAATTTAAGAGGACGATTATCCAGAGCAGCTGGAAGTCTAAACCCGTAGTTAACAAGATTCTCTTTTCGGGATCGGTCTCCTCCATACATGCCACCAATTTGAGGTATAGTAACATGACTTTCATCAATTATGGTGATAAAATCTTCGGGAAAATAATCAATCAAACAGAAAGGTCGTGTTCCGGGCTTTCTACCGTCAAAATATCGGGAATAATTTTCAATGCCACTACAATGTCCAATTTCTTTAATCATTTCAATATCAAACAATGTTCTTTCCCTCAAGCGTTTTGCTTCGAGATATTTTCCTTGAGATTGCAAAAGTATAATTTGTTTTTCCAGATCGTCCTGAATATTAATAATAGCCTGTTTTATTCTTTCTTTTGAGGTTACAAAAATATTTGCCGGATAAATTTTGGCTATATCAAGATTTTCGATTTTTTCTCCGGTGAAAGGATAAAAAGAATAAATTTCATCTATTTCGTCATCCCAGAAAACAATTCGCATGGCTATATCATGATAAGCCAGAAAAACATCTACAGTATCTCCTTTTACTCTAAAGCTTCCACGTTTAAAGTCAATGTCGGAACGAAAATACAAAGCATCCACCAGCATTCTCAAGAAAGCATCACGTTCAATTTTTTGTCCGCGATACAAAACTATAGTACTGTTGTGAAAATCTTCGGGATTACCTATACCGTAAATACAGGAAACAGAACTCACAACAATAACATCTCTCCTCCCCGAAAGCAAAGCGGATGTGGCACTAAGCCTGAGTTTTTCAATTTCATCATTTATTGACAAATCTTTTTCAATATAAGTATCGGTAACTGGTAAATAAGCCTCCGGTTGATAATAATCATAATACGACACAAAATATTCCACAGCATTTTCGGGAAAAAATTCCTTAAACTCAGAATATAACTGTGCAGCTAAAGTCTTATTGTGCGACATTACCAATACCGGACGATTGACATTGGCAATAACATTAGCAATAGTAAAAGTTTTACCACTACCTGTAACGCCAAGCAAAGTTTGATGCTTCAGTCCTTTCAGAATTCCTTGGGTAAGTTCTTTAATTGCTTCGGGCTGGTCTCCTGTTGGTCTGTACTCTGAAATAAGTTTATAATCCATTTTTATTGATTAGTATAAAATAACACTAACAGAACTTTATTAAAATATTATTTTGTTAATTTGCATAAAATTTATCTTCATGCAAATTAAAGCAAAAAAGTTTTTATTCTTAATTTTGACAATAATTAATTTAATTTGTTTTAAAAGCTATTTGAATTCCCAAAGCATTATTTCAAATTCAATGCTAGTAAAGAACGGGGATTATTATGAGTTATCTGAAGAAGGGTTGGAATTTTATGGTAAAAATTTACTTATAAGCGTTGATTTGACAGGTTCTATCTATTTTCCACCTATTTATCACCAAACCCATTGGGTTTGCAATCAGGTTTCGGCTTCGTATTATATGATGACTTACGAAACAAATTTAGCCAAAGGAATAAGTTCTCAAAATCCAGATAATGTCTTTTCAGTTTATTTTCCATGGAATTTCAATAACGGTGGCAATGGTTGGTATGGGGGACACTATATTTTAACAATGGAAATGCTCAAAAAATTTGGAGTGCTGCTTCTTCACCGGTCGCCTGCAGATATTTCAAGAGACAGTTCGTTGTGGGCAAGTGGCTACGAGCTTTATTACGAAGCTATGCACAATCGGATTAAAGATTATTACCTCATCAAAACAAATACTGAAGCAGGAATTATTACTTTAAAATCATGGATTTACAACCATAGCGGATCTTCTAATATGGGAGGATTAGCAACATTTATGGCAAATATTGCACAAAACGGAGACGCGTATCTGCCGCAAGGCACACCTCATGCAGGAGAATATGTTATTACTAAGTGTGGTAATGATGCTTTACATGCTCGTACATTGGTAGGATATGATGATAATATTTGTTTTGATTATAATGGAGACGGACAATACACAAATAACATTGACTTAAACGGAGACGGTATTATTGATGTTCGAGATTGGGAGAAAGGAGCTTTCAAATTTGCCGAAAGCAATGGACCAAACTGGCAGGGAAACGGTTGCGGGTGGATAATGTATAAAACTTTTGCCGAGGCATACGGTTCTGGTGGAATTTTAAATAACAGTGTACATATCATCGAACCAAATATCGGATACAAACCTTTACTAACTGCTAAGGTAAAAATAAGCCATCCGTCTCGCGAAGCCGTTAAAATAATGATTGGTATTAGTTCCGACACAACTGCAAACGAACCGGAATACATTAGCGATTTCCCGATTTTTAATTTTCAAGGAGGGAACAAATTTATGCAAGGTGGAACTTCCGAACAAGACAAAACCATAGAATTCGGATTAGACCTCACAGAGTTTTTACAATATTTTAATTCAAATAATACCGCAAAATTCTTTATCACATTTTACGAATATGACCCGAATAATCTTTTTAACGGCAAAATTGAATCATTTTCTTTGATTGATTATACAGGAAACATCCCGTTTCAAAAAAATTACCATCCAACCCCATTAGATTTTGTAAATAATAGTAAAACAACTATTACAATGACATTAAAAATTAATGAAAATTATGCTCCTAAAATACTTTCAAATTCAATTCCAATACAAAATGAAAACGAAAATATTTGGTACCAATTACATGCACAAGGAGGAACTCCTCCATATAAATGGGAGATAATAACCTATTACGATATAGAAACACAAACACAAGAATATCAAAGTTTCACCGGAACTAAACTTACTCCAAATGAATACTTCGATGGAGAATTGAGCCTAAATCTGAATTTTGATTTTCCAATAAATAATTTTTACACAAATAAAATTAAAGTACATACTAATGGAATTATTCTTCCAAACCATAACACAACGCACTGGACGCAGTTTTTCCATTTAGTTTATCCTATGTTTATAAACGAGCTTATGATTGCACCGTTTTTCAGATGTAATTTTGTATGTGATCATTCAAAAGGACAAGGAATCTGGTATCAAAACAATTCCAATAATGTTAAAATCAGATGGAAAGTTTCTGAACTTTGGGCTGAACAATGGACTAATGCAGAATTTATGGCTACACTATACAATGACGGTAAGATAGAATTTCAATACGGACCACAATCTCTTAAAAAGAAATATCCCGACCTTGGTGGTGTTTCCTTTGGTTACAAGAATAATCATATTCTTTGTTTCTTAAATGACATTCCTCAACCAGGAACAAAATACGTAATAACCCCATATCCTAAACCAACTACAATAAATATAAATCAAGATGGAGTTATTTATGGTAACGTGATGAATCATTACGAATATCCTATTTCGGTAAAAATTACCGATGCAAATAACATTAGCGATGTTCGCACTTTTTATTTATATACAGGAATTAAGAACTACGACAAAAACGAAATTTCAATTTTTCCAAATCCGGCAAAAGACTTTATAATTATAAGCATAAAAAATGTGGATCAGAATTTTCAATTTGATTATGAATATATAATTTACAATTTGAATTCAACTCCCATAAAGTCTGGACGCATAAGCGGCGGATCATCCAATATGATAAATACTTCCGCTTTACCGGCGGGAAAGTATATATTAAAGATTGAAAACAAAGAAGAGACTATATTATTCAATTTTATTAAGGTATAATTCATGAAAAAGTTTTTTGGGATTACGATTTTGTTTTTTTGTATTTTCAGTATTCAGGCTCAAAATGTTGAAGAAGCCCCACTGCAAATTTTAAAACCGCTTAGTGAAAAGGAACAAATCGAATTAATGAGTTTACCAGAATTAAAATTACCTCCATCATATAAAAATAAATTCCTCCCTTATGCTATTGATAATACTATTTTACCATATTACAGCGGTCTTTTTAATCAAGACGGACTTTCTTGCGGGCAAGCAGCATGCGTTGGCAATGCTTTTACCTACGAAATTAATCGGCTACGTAATGCTAACGGAAGTTTAATTGAAAATAAATACCCTACACATTTTGCTTGGAACTGGGAAAATGGAGGAGACGGATGGTATGGGGCAAGTTATTATCACACATTTGTATTGTTAAAAAAAGTAGGTACTCCGGACATGCAAACTTATGGAGGAACTCATGCATACGGTGGACCCAAACGCTGGATGACCGGCTACGACAATTACTATATTGCTATGCAAAACCGACTTTTTAAAGCTTATGCTATAAATTGCTCGACAGAAGAAGGAATATTAACTTTAAAACATTGGCTTAAAGATCATCTCGATGGTAGTCCCGATGGTGGGTTCGGAATTTTTTATTCTCAACACCAAAATCCTGCTACAGTTTTGCCTGAAGGTACAGAACATGAAGGCGAAAAAGTAATAACTTTATGGGGTAGTTCTCCAAACCATGCAATGACAATTACAGGATATAATGATTCTATTCGTTGGGACTATAATGGTGATGGGCAATATACTAACAATATTGATCTTAATAATGACGGGGTCATTGATGTCAAAGATTGGGAAATTGGAGGATTTAAAATGTGTAATACTTATGGTGGAGCTTATAACGGTTGGATGATGTACCGAACTCTTGCTCTCGCCTCAAACGAAGGTGGTATTTGGAATCACACAGTTAACGTTCTTATTCCGGTAAAAGAATACTCTCCTACCCTAACAGCAAAAGTTAATCTTTATTACACTAAACGAAAAAGAATAAAAATTATGGCAGGTATGAGTACAAATCCAACTGCCACACAACCCGAATATACGATGTTTTATCCAATCATTGATTATCAAGGGAATGACTGGGGAATGCAAGGCGAAAATGAAGACCCTAATTGTTATTTAGAATTCGGTTTAGATCTCACTGATTTTGTAAATTTTCTAAACCCTGGTCAAGAAGCAAGATTCTTTTTCAGTATATACGAAAACGATCCAGAGGGATGGGGTGATGGAAACATTATCAGTTTTTCCGTTTTGGATTATACCGGAACAACGCCAACTGAAGTTCAAAGCTTGCAAACTAATGTCCCAATAATTCAAAACGGAGTTACAACAGTTTATGTAAACCATACTATAAATTATCAAAAACCCCAGATAACAACAAATTCACTTCCTAATGCAAATGTTTACCATAATTACATTCATCAGTTGGAAGCCACAGGGGGCACTCCTCCTTACTTATGGGAATTCGATACAGATTATGAGATTTATAATGCAATATCTCCTATTCCTTTAGCAACAAATGCTCTGTCCTCAACGCAAATTAATCTGCCATTTGATTTCCCATTTTTTGACAAACATTATAATTCATTTTGGGTTACTGATTATGGTTTAATTGACTTCTCGGGAGAATCTTATAATCTTCCATACAACAATAATGCTTTGAGCAACTATCAAATAAGATTTGCTAACAGAAAATCCATCGCAGCGTTTTATTCAACACAATCATGCACAAAATACTATCAACAAGGTAGCGATTATTATATTATTCGCTGGGTAGGGACAAATATTGATGTTTCTCTAAAACTTGAAAGTAACGGGAAAATCACAATATATTTCAATAATTGCACTCCTACAAATAATATAGTTTGGACATCCGGAATTTCTAATGGCGATCTGCATGGATATTTTCTTAGTCCGGTTAGCGGGACCTATTACCCTCTTTCAAATTTAGGTTATATTTTCGAGCCAAAATTTGCTCCTGAGTATTTTAATTTAAGCCCAAGCGGATTGCTTACTGGTGTTCCTAATCAGGAAATTTTAGCATATCCTTTAAATTTTAAAATCACGGATGCTAAAGGAATTCTTAATAAAAAGACTATCCCTATTTCTACCGAAGGATTGATAATTTTAACTGAATTGACAACACCAAACAATAATATTCTTGAATGGGGCGAAACAGGTAACATAAATGTTAATTTAAGAAATGCCACAGAACAAACTATTACAAATCTTTCCATAAACTTAAGCTGTCAAAATCCAAATGTTCAATTTGTTGTAAATTCCCAACAAGTTGGACAATTAAATCCTTTACAGGAAATAGCTATCAATGCGGCTTTCACATTTAATTTGAATTACAATTTTACAAATGCTCAAATCCTAACATTTCACTTAACAGCACAATCAGACCAAGGAAGCTGGGAAATTGACCTTGAGTATCCCGTTTATACTGCAAATTTAATATTGAGTCATTATATTGTTAATGATAATGAAAATCATCTACTTGATATAGGAGAAACTAGCGATGTTAGTTTCTATTTTATAAATAATGGAGGTTCAGGAATCGAAAATCTTAACATTTCAGTCAGTACAAATAATCCATTTCTTACAATTAATCAAAACACATTTTCTGCTGGAGATATTATCTCAAATCAAACAATACAGTCAGTTTTCAACTTCACGGCATCGGATATATGCCCTCCGGGTCATGTTGCGACACTTACATTTCATTTAACAGGTAATAACGGATATTCTAAAACTATTACAGGACATATAAGTATTGGTCAAATTATCGAAGACTGGGAATCAGCAACTTTCGAAAACTTTAACTGGGTACACGGCGGAGATCTGCCTTGGCAAATTACAACTGACACAGCATGGTCAGGAATTTACTCATTAAGGTCCGGACCAATAACACATAACCAAACTTCTGAAATTTTAATTCAAGTACAGGTTGTTTCTCCTGGGAATATAAGTTTTTACAGAAAAACATCATGCGAAGATGACGCTAACAACAACTGGGATTATCTGGCATTTTTTATTGATGAACAAGAAAAAGCTCGTTGGGACGGGGAAACAGTTTGGCAGAAATATACATACCCGGTACAACCGGGAATACGAACATTTAAATGGGTTTACAGAAAAGACGGTTCTGTTAATTCATATCTCGACAGAGTCTGGATTGACGATATTGAATTTCCTCCAATTTATGACCCAGAACCATTGCTGGTAGTTAATCCCGAAGAAATTACAAAAATAATGGCTCCAAATAACATTGAACAAGAGATTATTAATATTTCGAATATGGGAGGAGGAATAATAAATTATACAATCCAAATACTCGAAGATGTTCCCTGGCTGCGAAATCAAAAAAATATAAGCGGCTCGTACATGTGGACAAATGCAAATCCATTTTTTGCTGGTGACCAATTCATATGGAAATTCACAGCAAAGAATCTATCTCCCGATAATGAATGGATTAAAGAAGTTAGAGTATATTTCCCCGAAGGAATTATAATTGATTCAATAACACACATGTTCGACCAATCCAATGACACATTACACCTTATAAGTGGGTCTCCTGGAAATGGTGGAGAATTTGTCTGGTTTGGTGAAGACAACTCCGGTTGGGGACTTATCAATGTTAACGAAACTGCATTTTTTAATGCTTATGGAAGCATATCTCCTGATTTTGAAGGAAATCTAAGAATCCCTTATGTTTTACAAGGAGAAATCTATGGAGCTGAACCACATGTAGTTCTTGATACCATTGAAATAATTAATTTCGGACAACACATAAATTGGGTATATACACCTAATACAGGAGGATCGCTCGGTATTGGCACCGAAAACGAAATTCTTCTGGAATTTAATACAACAGACATACTGCCCGGAGAATATAACTGCTTACTAAAAATATACTCAAACATCGAAAACAGAAGTATTCCTATCAACCTAATCGTTGAAGAACCAAACACTAACTCAAACAACTTCTCTTCAAACAATATTTTTTGTTGGCCAAATCCCGCAAGTGAATACTTAAACATCAGCAGCAATGAAAGGATAGAAAAAATTGAAATTTACGATTTTACAGGTAGAAAAATATTTAACCGGACTGTAAATACAAAAAAACTGAAGATAGACATAAATGATTTTGCTCCTGGACTTTATTTAATAGATATCAGAACAGGTAATAAAAATTACATTTTGAAGTTCGAAGCAATTTAAGTAGAAAAATTTAATATAGTAATAAAAGATTAAACTTCAATTAACCGTTTTAACAAGCTTAGATAGACTTGGACATTGATTTATAATCCAAATAAAATTTTATTCAAACTGATTAAGTGTAATCTAAACAACTATTGCTAGATCTTTATCATTATGACAAAATTAAATTTTTCGAAAATAATTATTCCCAATTTATAAATGCCTTTTCAGCAGAGATTAATTATCTGCTATAATTTTTTTAAACTTTATTCATATTTTAACTAAAAATAATAAAATAAAATCTATAACAAAACAACAATTTACTATAAAATAATAATGAGTAGAATTAAAGATTACTTATTTTAAAACTGAAACAAAAAAACCGGTATAACCTGTTGAGCACTAAACAAGTTATACCGGAAAACCAAACCACTAAAACAAAAGCTATTTTATTCCAAAGATATCCTCAAAGGCATGTTTAAAGCCGTCTTTAGGCATCGCACCCATTGCCATTTGTGGTTGCCCTTCAACAGGAATGAACAATAAGGATGGAATACTCCTTATTCCAAACACAGCTGCCAATTCCTGTTCAGCTTCGGTATCAATTTTATAAAAATCAATTTTGTCGCCATATTCCTTGTTTAATTCTTCAATCACAGGAGCTACCATACGGCACGGAGCACACCAGTCTGCATAAAAATCTATTACAGCCGGTTTACTTCCTTTGTACTTCCATTCTGTTTCTTTTTCGTAATCAAAAACTTTCTCTAAAAAAGTTTCTTTTGTAAGATGTTCTGCCATTTTTAAAATTATTTATGTTAGTTAATACTTAAATTTGTTCTAAATTTCAATTTAGTCTTATTAACAAATACGATTTAATTTTGTTCAAAAAGAGTAAAATAGTAAAATATGATTAAATTGTTTAAATAAATCTAAAATATCATTTAAATAACTTTTTTAACTTTGCAAGCAATGTTTTTCAGTAGTGATTTTTGATAAAAAAAATATTTTAAATTTTATTGATAAACCAATCTTTAAGATTGTATCTGTAGTGGCCGAAGAAATCTCTGCCGAGGTTTATGTCATTGGTGGCTATGTCCGAGACAGATTGTTAAATCGTAAAGAATCTAAAGATATTGATTTTGTTGTCAAAGACGACGGTATTGAGTTTGCTCGAAAAGTTGCCGAAAAGATTGGAATAAAAAAGATTAGTATTTTTAAAACTTATGGCACTGCAATGTTTGTTTGGAATGATGCAGAATACGAATTTGTCGGTGCCAGAAAAGAATCTTACTCTCCCGAATCCAGAAATCCAAAAGTAGAACAAGGATCTATCGAAGACGACCAGAAGAGGCGGGATTTTACTATTAATGCTCTGGCAATAAGCCTGAATAAAAAAAATTTTGGTCAGCTTGTTGACCCTTTTAACGGAGTTGAAGATCTTAAAAACAGAATAATAAAAACTCCTCTCGACCCCGAGATTACTTTTTCGGATGATCCGTTAAGAATGTTAAGGGCTGTAAGGTTTGCTACTCAACTTGATTTTAGAATAGATGAAAATTGCTTTGAAGCCATAGCAAAAAATAAAGAAAGAATAAAAATTATAACTGCCGAAAGAATTCATACTGAGCTCAATAAAATATTATTAAGTCCTAAACCATCAATCGGATTTAAACTTTTATATCAAAGTGGGCTACTGCAGATAATTTTTCCCGAATTGGACGCATTGTCAGGTGTTAGCACTCAAAACGACATTTCACACAAGGACAACTTTTTACACACACTACAAGTTGTAGATAATGTAGCCTTATTATCCGAGGACTTATGGCTCAGATGGGCTGCTCTCTTGCACGATATCGGAAAACCGCGAACAAAAAAATTCGTCGAAGGAACAGGCTGGACTTTCCATGCACATAATTTTGTGGGAGCTAAAATGGTTCCGGAAATTTTTAAAAAATTGAAACTTCCACAGAACGAAAAGATGAATTTTGTGCAAAAAATGGTAGAACTCCACATGCGGCCAATTGCTCTGGTTGAAGAAACAGTTACTGATTCTGCTATTCGTCGCCTGATTTTTGACGCAGGTAACGATATTGACTCATTAATGACACTTTGCGAAGCCGACATCACCTCAAAAAACGAAAAAAAAGTTGCTCAATACTTAGAGAACTTTAAAATTGTGAGACAAAAGATCGTTGAAGTAGAAGCAAGAGATAAAATCAGAAATTTTCAGCCACCTATTAGTGGCGAAGAAATTATGCAATACTTTAATATTCCGCCATGCAAAACTGTTGGCCAAATAAAGAACGCCATTAAAGATTCTATACTCGACGGTGAAATCCCTAACGAAAAAGAGGCTGCTTTTAAGCTTATGCTTGAATTAGGAAATAAGCTAGGACTTGTTAGAAAATAAAATATTACCAATTAAAAACCACTATTTTATAATACCCCGGTCTTTTAGTAATCTTTTTGTACGATAGTCAGCATAATTCCATTCCAGAAATTTATTTCTGTTTATTTTTTTCTCAAAATCTTTTAATCTGTGAGAAAGTATTGATTCATAGGTATAAACGTCATAAAAATAATCTTGATGAATATCAAAAGGCATAACCGTTTCCTGAATTTTAATTATTTTTTCGAGTTCGTCTGAACTTTTATAAGTATAAGGCAAAGCGGAATAACCCATCTTTGTATAAAATTTTAAATCTAAGAAAGCTCTATCAGCATGATTAAAATTATACTTAGCAATAATTATATCCCAATTAAATAATCCCGAAATAAAGAGTACTATAATTAAAGCCAATGAATTCATTCTCCATAAGAAATAAGAAGACTTTAATTTTAAAATTTTAATAATTACAGTTATCAATCCAAAAAACACTAAAACCAGAAAGAAAATTACAGCTATTCTCTTATAAGCAAGATTAAAATAATGTATGTACCAATAATTTCTTATAAAAACAGAAATTACCATTACCATATTCTGGATTATCCATATAAGAGTTAAAATCTTGAGTAATTTATTTTTTGAGTAAAAATTGATGTTATCTTTAAATAAATTTAAAGCTATGGCAGCAGAAAGAATCACCGAAAACACCAACAACCAGGTACCCTCATGAACAAATTCTTTCAAAAAACTACCATCCCATTTAAAACCAAACCAGAGATATACAACATCAAGAATATTAAAATAAAAAATCAGAATATTCAATAAAATCATGAGTACTACTCCAGTTTGGTAAAAAGTTTTTAAGACGGTATTTCTAAATCTTTGATAATGTCTTTTTCTAACTCTTGTCAAAAAATCGCCGGATAAAGAATCTCTTTTCTTTATACCAACCGGAACAGTTTTCATGTATAAAACATTGCCAACTATCAAACCTAGAAATATTAGCAACACAAAAACAATATTTATGCTGGATATAAAATCAACAACAAAATTTATTATTCCTTGAAGTTTGTTGTAAAATATCGAACTTGCCTTGGCATAAATAATAAAAAATAAAATGAATATTACTGCAGGAATAAAAATGACAAAAAACATTTTTCTGATATCGAAATGATAATGAGACTTTGTTTCGGTATTGGATATTTTTTGATTTAACTGCATTTCGTATTGTGGGAACCAAGGTAAGAAAATGCTTATTTGAGAAGAAAATATTCTAAAAAAACTTTCAGCAAAATTATGAGCATAAGACTTAAATCCACCATAAAACAACTCAGTACTTAATGAAATCAAAAATAAAATATTCAAAAAAAGATTCCATGAAGAATTATGAATAACAAACATTATCGAACTGATAATTGTTGCAAGCAAAAGGAAGTTTGTCAACAATGTTCGTCTCAAAGGTCTATTTAAATAAATCATAATTGCAACTGCCATCAATGTAAAAAGAAGGACATTAAGTCCTAAATAGTTTTTAAAAAATACAATTGCAAAAAATATTGCAGAAATCAGATTAAAAATCAAATGTTGCTTTTTCATATTGATTTAGTTTTTACTATAAACTAAAAAATTAAAAAATTATTTTTTTGAAAGATTAAATAAAACTTTATTTCTCAAAATCCGATATCAATCCTTCACAAATCCATTTGGCAATAGCTTCACGATTATTATAATCAAGGAATCTTTTACGGTCGCGTTCGTTTTGAATATTACCAAGTTCTATAAAAACCAAAGGGGGCAAAACCTTACGCATTACCATTAGATTTCTTTCTGAGACAGTTCCATTATAACCTCTGTTAGGTTGATGTTTTGCATATTTTTCTGTGAATGTCTTATGAATATTTTCTGCGGTTTTCTTGCCTTTTGCACTGTTAGGAAAATAATAAAAAAACACATCTGTAGTTACTACGCTTCCTCTGGAATCAAGATGAATTTCTATTGCGCGGTGATATTTACATTGCGAGTTTTGCTTATATAAATCATTAACAGCTTTTGAACGCTGCAATAATCTCTGGTTATGATCACGCGGAATTTCCAGTTCAAAATAGCAAAGTTCATCATAATCAATTTTAAGTATTCTGTCATCTCTTATTCCATCATCAGGATCAACTATAATCATATATGCGACTCCTCCGTTCATTTCGATCTGGCGGGATAATCTCAGACAAATATCGTAAGCATATTCATCTTCGGAAATCATAACTCCATCCACAAAAGCAGTTGCTCCCGGATCCGGTCCCCCATGACCAGGAATCAAATAAAAAACTGCACCTTTCAATTTGTCGCTCACAATAGTATCGGCATACTTAAATTCATACTTACCCAGATTGTTTGTTTTTATTATTGTATCCTTTGTAACATTAAGATTTTGTACAACTTTAGCCGGCAAATAATATTTCTCCCCCACAATTAATGAATGATTATCCTTGATTTTATCTTTATTAATTTCAATAAAAGCATCGTAATAATCTTTGATTGGGATTAAATCGTTTTCGCGTAAAACTTTATAAATGCCATCACCTTTTTGAGCAACAACAGATTTTAATTCTTCTTGCTGCTGAGCAATCAAACAGTTAGAATAAAACGATAATAGCAGCAAACTTGATATGTAAATTAAAATTTTCACTTAACAAAAATAATATTTTGGATAAAAACACCAAATAATGTAATAAATATTAGCGATAATAACAATCATACTATTTCATTATCAAAAATTTTTGTAATTTTGCAAAAATTTTTTGTGATGATAAAAATAACATTACCGGACGGATCAGTACGAGAATACCCCAAAGGTGTTACCGGACTCGAAATAGCTGAAAGCATAAGCCAGAGATTGGCAAAAGAAGTTTTGTCAATAAGTGTAAATGAAGAAATATGGGACTTAACCCGTTCAATTGATTTTGATGCAAAAATAAAGTTGCACAAATTCGAAGAGGAAGAAGGCAAACATGCTTTCTGGCACTCGTCAGCCCATGTTATGGCAGAAGCGATAGAAACTCTTTGGCCAGGAACAAAATTCGGAATCGGCCCGGCTATTGAGAACGGATTTTATTATGACATAGAATTGCCAAACGGACGAGTTCTTACTGAAAACGACTTCGAAGCTATTAACAAAAAAATGATGGAAATTTGCCAGCAAGACTATAAGATTGTTCGCAAAGAAGTCAGTAAAGAAGAAGCTTTAAATTATTTTAAACACAAAAATGACGAATACAAATTAGAACTTATATCAGAACTTGAAGACGGAACTATAAGCTTGTATTCGCAGGGAAATTTTGTTGATTTATGTCGTGGTCCACATCTTCCTTCTACGGGATATATAAAGGCTATAAAAGTTTTAAGTCTTGCCGGAGCATATTGGAGAGGAGACGAAACTCGTAAGCAATTAACAAGAGTTTACGGGATAAGTTTTCCAAAACAAAAGATGCTTGAAGAATATCTTTTTATGCTCGAAGAAGCAAAAAAACGCGATCACAGAAAAATCGGCAAAGAGCTTGAATTATTCCATTTTTCGCCCAAGGTAGGTCTTGGTATGGCACTATGGCTGCCGCAGGGCACTCTTCTTCGCGAAAAATTAGAAGCATGGCTCACCGAAGAATTAAAAAAACGCGATTATGAGATGGTAAAAACCCCTCATATCGGGCATATTGATTTATACAAAACATCAGGACATTACGAAAAATACGGTAAGGATTCCTTCCAACCCATACAAACTCCTGCAGAAGGTGAAGCTTTTATGCTCAAGCCAATGAATTGTCCACATCATGTTGAGATTTACAAATCCAGGCAGTTTTCATACAGAGATTTACCATACAGAATAGCTGAATTTGGAACAGTATATCGCTACGAACAACACGGAGAACTACACGGGCTTACGAGAGTTAGATGCTTTACACAAGATGATGCTCATGTATTTTGCCGTCCGGATCAGGTAAAAGACGAATTCAAAAAAATCATTGAGCTTGTTTTATATGTATTTAAGTCTTTGAATTTCAATGATTTTAAATCACAGATATCATTAAGAGATCCTAACGATAAAACCAAATACATCGGAAGCGAAGAGAACTGGGAAAAAGCAGAAAAAGCAATACAAGAAGCCGCAACCGAAATGGGATTAACTCCAACAATTGAATTAGGCGAAGCAGCATTTTACGGACCGAAACTCGACTTTATAGTAAAAGATGCCTTAGGAAGAAATTGGCAATTAGGGACAATTCAAGTAGATTATAATTTACCCGAAAGATTTGAGCTCGAATACAAAGGTTCAGATAATGAAATGCATCGTCCTATAATGATTCATAGAGCCATTTTTGGTTCGATGGAGAGATTTGTTGCAGTTTTAATCGAACATACTGCCGGAAAATTTCCTATATGGCTCACACCAAAACAGTTTGTAGTGCTACCTATCAGTGAAAAATATAATGATTATGCAAAAAAAGTTGTGAATTTGTTAAAAAAATACGATATTCGCGGCGAAATTGATGACAGGAATGAAAAGATAGGGCGTAAAATTCGCGATAACGAATTAAAACGAATCCCTTATTTGTTAATAGTAGGTGAAAAAGAGGAAGCCGAAGGAATGGTTTCTGTCAGAAAACAAGGTCATGGAGATTTAGGCTTGATGACAGTAGAAAAATTTGCAGAATTTATAAATGATGAGATAAAAAAATATTTTAATAATTAAAAAGGAGGTAATTGAAAATTCAAGCATGAAGAAAGACGATAAAAAAGACGAATTCAGAATAAATCAGTATATAAAAGCTCCATTTGTAAGATTAGTTGGAGACAATATTCCCAATCCGGGGATTTATAGTTTAAGAGAAGCTTTACAGATGGCTGATGAGATGGAATTAGATTTAGTCGAAATTTCGCCTAATGTAGATCCTCCGGTATGTAAGATTATTGATTATCAAAAATTTCTATATCAACAAAAGAAAAAACAAAAAGAAATTCAGAGCAAAACTCAAAAAATGCAGATAAAAGAGATCAGATTTGGACCAAATACCGACGATCATGATTACAATTTTAAATTAAAACATGCTCAAAAATTTCTTTCTGAAGGTAACAAAGTAAAAGCGGCAGTATATTTTAAAGGCAGAGCAATATTATACAAAGAACAAGGCGAAGTATTATTGCTCAGACTTGCACAAGATTTGGAAGAATATGGTAAAATAGATCAGATGCCAAAACTCGAAGGAAAAAGAATGCAAATAATAATAACACCAAAATCCGGTAAGAAAAAATAGTAATAACTTTAAAAATTAAGAAGCGATGCCAAAAATGAAGACAAAATCCGGTGCAAAGAAAAGATTCTTTTTAACAGGAACCGGCAAAATTAAGAGAAAACACGCTTACAAAAGTCATATTTTAACCAAAAAGACCACAAAGCGTAAAAGAGCCTTAACTCATACAACTTTAGTTGATAAGGCTGATGTTAACAACATCAAAAAATGTTTAGGATTAAAGTAAAAATTAGTATTAACCGAATGTTACAGCCCAAAAGAGTCACAATTGCGTGAACGCTGAACATTCACAAAACGTAAAACTATGCCAAGAAGTGTAAATGTTGTAGCTGCAAGAAACAGAAGAAGAAAAATTCTTGCCCGTACAAAAGGTTATTTTGGTGCCAGAAAGAATGTCTGGACAGTAGCAAAAAACGCATACGAAAAAGCTTTGCAGTATGCTTATAGAGACAGAAAAACAAAGAAACGCAACTTCCGCTCATTGTGGATACAGCGTATCAATGCCGGTGCTCGCTTACATGGAATGAGTTATTCGCAGTTTATGGGAAAAATTCATGCTAATAACATTCAGTTAAACCGTAAAGTCTTAGCTGATTTAGCTATGAATCATCCTAAAGCTTTTGAAGCTATCTGCAAAAAAGTTAAATAAAATTAGTAATTGATTTTCTTACCGGAAATAAAAAGAGGCTGTTAAAACAGCCTCTTTTGTTTTTAACGAAGCAAATATGTACCAAACTTTCGGTACAGAACCTCTCTAAAATACCATATTTCGTCCTTTTCGTTGGAAGAGCAAAGACAAATCCACAAACTACGCATACATTAATTATATTCATAATGCGTAATACCGGCTAAATAAAAAAGCTGCCCTAATGAGCAGCTTTTTTATGATTGTTTAACTTATCTTCTATCTAAAGATTACATTAGTGTTGATAACGTCATCACCAACAATTACTCTCAGATTGTAAACACCTCTTGCAAGAGTAGTGAAATCCATTGGAATATTAAACTCTGAAGTTTCTTTATTCCATTCGTCAATCATAATCTTTCTTCCTGCAAGATCGAATACTTCGAGATAAATCTTACCTGTATAATTACCTTCGAGTCTTATGTTGAACAGTCCGTTATTAGGATTTGGATATACCATTAGAGCTACATTTGAATTATTAATAACAATGTTAGTAATAACAACATTGATGATTACATCATAAGTGCTGGTACCACAAGAGTTAGTTACTGTTAAGCTAACGTTATATTCGCCTTCTTCGGTATAAATATGTACCGGATTCTGAACATTAGCATTTGTTCCGTCTCCGAAATCCCAGAAGTAAGACTCAGCATTTAATGAAAGATCTGAGAATTCAAATTGTCCCATTCCCAAATCGTTATACACGAAGTAAGCAACTGGATAGCTGTTTACAATAATATCTACAGATGATGTAGCAGAACAGTTTCCTGAATAACCTACAACTGTATAACTAATAGACTGAGCAGGAGTAGAAACAACTGTTTCACCATTATTGGTATCGAGATAGGTATCAGGAGTCCATACATAAGAATCAGCCCCTGATGCTGTTAAAGTTACCGATTCGCCTTCGCAAATTACTGTTGATGAAGCATTAATAAACACAACAGGTTGATCAGCTTCGATTACTTCGGCACTTTCAACAACAGGACAATTACCGTCGTTAACAGTGATTGAGTAAATACCGGCTCCAAGGTTTGATGCTATAGGACCGGTTTGATATCCGGTATTTTCATCCCAAGTATAAATATAAGTTCCCGAACCTCCTGTAACAACAGCTTCAATAGCACCGTCTGATGATCCGCATTGAGCGTTAGTAACAACTAACTGAACATCAGGAATTTCGTTAACAAATACAGTTACAAAATCAACAGCTGAACAGTTATATTCATTTGTAACGCTAACCTGATAAGTTGTAGTTGCAAAAGGAGCGACTGTTATTGATTGAGTATTTTCATTTGTACTCCAGAGATAATCCACTCCACCGGTTGCAATCAAGGTAACAACCCCGCCTTCACAAATAGTTTCATCAGCACCGGCATCGGCAACAGGAAGAGGATTAACTATTACAGTTACATTATCAGTAGCCTGACATCCGTAAGCGTTGTATACTGTAACAGTATAAGCAAGTGTATTAACAGGACTTACGGTAATTGTTGCAGTATTATCTCCTGTACTCCAAGAGTAAGTCTCACCACCGGTTGCGGTTAAGTTAATACTTTCGCCAAAGCATATCTGAACATCATCGCCGGCGTTTGCAACAGGATTTGGATTTACTGTTACAGTTACCTGATCAGATGAATTACATCCAAAGGCATTTATACCAACAACGGTATAAACTGTTGCTCCTAACGGCGGGAAGAACGGAACGTTATTTTCAACACCGTTATCCCAAGTCAATGTTGGAGCTCCGGTAGCATTTAAAGTAACAAGTACATTTTCACAAACAATAACATCATTACCAGCATTTACAACTGGAGTTGGATTTACTGTTACTGTTACGTCATCTGTTGCAGTACAACCATTAACTGTTGAAACTGTTACAGTATAAGTTGTAGTAACTGCAGGAGAAACTACTATGCTTGCTGTTGTTTCTGAAGTAATCCATAAGTAGCTATCACCTCCTGAGGCAACTAGAGTAGCACTGTTTCCTTCACAAATTACCTGATCGTCACCTGCATTTGCAACAGGAAGAGGATTAACAGTAATCGTTATACTAGAAGAAGCAGTATTAAATCCATCAGAAACCGTTACCGAGTAAGTTGTTGTAGTTGTCGGATTTACTATTGGATTTTGTAAATTAGAATTAAACCCTGCAGGTGTTGAAGACCATGTGAATGAATATGTTCCGGAACCTCCTGATGCAATAGCATTCAATTGAGTTGATGAACCAAAACAGATTTCTGTATCGGTTGCTGAAGCATCTACAGACAAAGGACCACCTGTAACTGTTACAGTAACCTGATCAGATCCCATACATCCGGTTACTTGATCTGTAGCAGTAAGTGTAAATACTGTTGTA
This sequence comes from Bacteroidales bacterium Bact_19, assembly GCA_001603595.1. GTDB lineage: Bacteria > Bacteroidota > Bacteroidia > Bacteroidales > ML635J-15 > Bact-19. The sequence continues at coordinate 1,145 of LUZK01000055.1, read as the reverse complement.
GTATTTAAGTTAACAGTATTTGTTGTACTTAAAGTAGAATTAACAACAAGAGCCGCAGGATCCCATGAATAATTATAGAAACCTGAACCTCCGACTGCTGATCCTGTGAGAGTTGTAGATGTACCAAATGGAATAGAGACATCAGTACCGGCATTTACTATAGGTAACGGATTTACAGTTACAGTAGCACCTGTACTTGCTGTACAACCGGCAGCATTAGTTACTGTGACTGTATAAGTTGTAGTAGTAGCAGGATTTACTGTGATTGCGGCTGTTGTGGCTCCAGTACTCCAGGTATATCCTGTTCCTCCACTAGCTGTGAGCGTTGTACTTTCTCCAACACAAATACTTGCTGATACAGGTGTAATTGAAGCTGTCGGTAAAGAATTTACCGTTACTGTTGCACTTGTACTTGCCGTACATCCTGCTGCATTAGTTACTGTGACTGTATAAGTTGTAGTAGTGGGTGGATTTACCGTGATGGCTGCTGTTGTGGCTCCTGTACTCCAGTTATATCCTGTTCCACCACTGGCTGTTAATGTAGTATTTTCGCCAACACAAATACTTGCTGATGCAGGTGATATTGATGGAGTCGGTAAAGCATTTACTGTTACTGTTGCACTTGTACTTGCTGTACATCCTGCTGCATTAGTTACTGTTACTGTATATGTTGTAGTAGTAGCAGGATTTATTGTGATTGCTGATGTTGTGGCTCCTGTACTCCAATTATATCCTGTTCCTCCGCTGGCTATGAGTGTTGTACTTTCTCCGTCACAAATACTTGCTGAAGCTGGTGCAATTGAAGGAGTTGGTAAAGCATTTACTGTTACGGTTGCTCCTGTACTTGCAGTACATCCTGCTGCATTGGTTACTGTGACTGTATAAGTTGTTGTAGTAGCTGGATTTACTGTGATGGCTGCTGTTGTGGATCCAGTACTCCAATTGTATCCTGTTCCTCCACTTGCTGTGAGTGTTGTACTTTCTCCAACACAAATACTTGCTGATGCAGGTGTAATTGACGGACTAGGCAACGCATTTACTGTTACGGTTGCTCCTGTACTTGCCGTACATCCTGCTGCATTAGTTACTGTGACTGTATAAGTTGTTGTAGTAGCTGGATTTACCGTGATTGCGGCTGTTGTGGC
>LUZK01000054.1 GCA_001603595.1 Bacteroidales bacterium Bact_19 | reverse complement strand
ATTTTAATTGAAGAAGTTAAAAATTTAGTTAAAGAAAAAAATAAGACAATAAAAATCAAGAGGTTAGAGAAAAGTTTGAAAATACACAAATATAAAGTAAAAGAATTTAAAGAATTTATAAATAGGTTTATGCGTGGAGTAGCCACGAAGTATTTACAGGTATATGCAAATTTTTATTCTTTTCTGCAAAGTTTAAAATCAGTTCCGGATTACTATAAGTTGTTGGAAGTGAGACTTGCATGGATAAAATATTTAAAGATGGAGGAATTGTACAAAGACTTCTTGAATAATAATTTTTTATCATATCCTGATTATGTTGCGATAAAGCGTAAATGGAAATCAAATAACATAAGGTTTAAAGTTGATTTTGAAGAAAATTTGATAAACAACTATTTTTAAAATATCTTTGCTGTTAAAATGAACTAATTGAATTTATAGATTGCTTAAAAGATACATTTAAAAGAAAAAATCTTAATTATTTTTTTAATAACCCTTATCATTATCTTGTTAAATTAAAAGTAATTAGTTGCTAAACCTAGAAATAGATTAAAAAAATAAATCAAGATTCAGGTATAAGTTGAGATTTAAAACTACCATTAAGAAAATTAGTTAATTAGAAAAAATATTGCAGATAATAGATATGAAAATTTTATTATTAGATAAATAATATTAAATATGTGTATTCGCAAGTCTTCCTGTTATCAAAAATCATTTTTTAGTATAGTTATTAACACTTGTAAATTAAAAGCCTTAATAAAAAAATAAACGTCCCGAAGACTTAGCCATAAAAATCTAAAAAACACATTAAATCTATCGAATTTTATAGATAAAAAAATTAAATAACAATTTATAGCTATTTTTTAATTTGAAGTTACAATATTTATGATATGATAGAATTATGTTTTTTGAGAATATTTTCTGATAAAATTTTAAAATCCTGTAGTATTTGGTCGGATGATATATAATTTCCTGAAAATACAAGCTCGGTTTATAAAAATTTACTAATATTGTAAGTTTTTTTAATGTAAAAGTTATGAAGATAAAAATTGTAAATAAATCAAAACATAAGTTACCTGAATACAGTACAGGGTTATCTGCCGGTATGGATTTACGAGCAAATCTTGATGAAGAAGTAGTTTTAAAACCTCTGGAAAGGCGGTTAATTCCAACCGGGTTGTTTATCGAATTACCCGAAGGTTATGAAGCACAGATACGTCCAAGAAGTGGCTTAGCTGTCAAACACGGGATTACTGTTTTAAATACTCCTGGGACAATTGATGCAGATTATCGTGGTGAAATTGGTGTTATACTTGTTAATCTTTCATCTGAACAGTTTGTTGTAAAAGATGGAGAACGTATTTGTCAGATGGTTATTGCTCGTCATGAGAAGGCAGAATTGGAAGAAGTAGAAATTTTAGCTAAAACAGACAGAGGTGCCGGTGGATTTGGACATACAGGTACAAAATAATAGAATAATAGAAAGTATATGAAGATAATAATTCCTATGGCTGGTATGGGGACAAGACTCAGGCCTCATACCTTAACAGTTCCGAAACCATTAATAGTATTGGCAGGAAAATCTATTGTTCAAAGGCTTGTTGAAGGTATATCGAAACTTTGTAGTGAAAAGATTTCCGAAATTGCATTTGTAATCGGTAATTTTGGAGCAGATGTTGAGCAGCAACTTTTGACTATAGCAAAAAATGTTGGAGCAAAAGGTAAAATTTATTATCAGCATCAAGCTTTAGGAACTGCACATGCTGTTTACTGTGCCGCAGAATCAATGACTGAAAAAACTGTAATAGCTTTTGCAGATACATTATTTTATGCTGATTTCAAGATAGACAACGACGCTGACAGCACAATTTGGGTTCAAAGAGTTAAAAATCCTGAAAATTATGGAGTTGTTTGTATTGATGAAAATGGACTTATAAAAGATTTTGTTGAAAAACCTAAAAATTTTGTGTCTGATTTAGCAATTATCGGGATTTATTATTTTAAAGAGTCAGAAATTCTTCGTAATGAGATTCAAAATCTGATTGATAATAAAATAATGGTGAATGGTGAATATCAACTTACTACGGCATTGGAAAATTTAAAAAATCAAGGATTAAAATTTAAACCTGCCGAAGTAAGAGAGTGGTTGGATTGTGGTAACAAAAATATTACTATTTCAACACACAAGAGAATTTTACAAGTGGAACAAGAATCCGACTATATTTCAAAAAACACAAAAATAATTAATTCAACTATAGTTCATCCATGTTATATTGCTGATGATGTTATCATCGAAAATTCAATTGTAGGACCTTTTGTTTCTGTTGGAGTTAACTCTAAAATAAAAGATTCCATAATAAAGAATTCAATTATTCAGAACAATTCGGATATATTCCAAATGTTGATACACAATTCGATGATTGGAAGTAATACAGTAATTCATGGCGATGTTTTTGAATTAAGTATTGGAGATTTTAATAATTTCGAACTTAAGTAAATTATGATAAAAACAAAAAACATATTCATATTTTCCATAATAATTTATTCTTTATTTTCTTGTTCGAGTATAAAACCACAAAAAAGTATCAATCCTAAGAAAGATTACAGAATAGATTGGTTTAATTACAATTATTTTTTTCTCGAAGCCATAAAACAAAAAGTGCTTGGTAATTATCAAGAAGCAATAAACAACTATTCCTCGGCTTTAAAAATAGACCCTACTCAGGCAGCTGTATATTATGAAATAGCTGGTCTGTTGAGTTTAAACAAAGATTTCTCCGGTGCTCTTGAATATGCTCGAAAGGCCGTTGATAAAGATAAAACTGGTAATATTTACTTCAAACTGCTTCTTGCAAAAACATATAAAGATAATAATCAACCAGCGAATGCAGCAGCAATATTAGAAGAAATTTTAAAAGTTCAACCCGATGATTTTTTGCTGTATTTCGAGCTTTCAAAAACATATCAAGAACTAAAAAAATATTCGCAGGCAATTCGCATAATGAATGTGGCCGAAAGAAAATTCGGAATAATTGAACAAATTTCACTTGAAAAAGAAAAAATATATTTTCTCATCGGAGATAAAAACAAGGCTGTTAAAGAAATTGAAAGACTTGCAGCATCATTCCCTTCAAATATAAATTATAAAGCTTTGCTTGCCGAAACTTATGTTAACAATGGCATGATTGATAAGGCACAGAAAATATTGAATGAAATAGAGAACGAAACTTTTGAAGATGGGATTGTATATCTTTCTATTGCTGAGTTTTATCGCTTAATAGGGGAATATAACAAAACAATGGAGTTTGTTCGTAAAGCGTTTGAGAGTGAAAATGTAGAACTTGACATAAAAGTGGAATTGTTGATTTCTTTCTTAGATGTGATGGGTACAGATAAAGAATTTATTGGAGAAATAGGAAAACTGATTCAGATAATTTCGGAGATGTATCCAAATGAAATTAAAGTTAGGGCTGTGAGTGCTGACTTCTATATAATTACAAGGAATTATCAAAAAGCTCAAAAAGAATTGGATTATATAGTTTCGGTGGATAAAGAAAAGTATGATATTTGGAACCAGCTAATAAACATAGATTATTATCTTAATGATTTGGAAAATATGTATCGTCATAGTAAAGAGGCAGTTTCTCTTTTCCCGAATCTTATGGAGTTTTACAGGTTTTATATAGTTTCTGCATATGCTACTCAAAATTATAGGGATGTTGTTGAAGCAGTAGATTATGTATCTTCTGTTCCGTTTTATAATCAAGCAATAATGATGGATTTTCTGCACATGCAGGCAGAATCCTTTTATAAATTAGGAGAATACGAAAAATCTGATTCCGTCTATGAAGAAATTTTATTTATAAATTCCGAAGACCTTTCTGCAATTAATAATTATTCATATTTTCTTGCTTTGAGAAATCAGAAAATTGACCGAGCTCTCGAATTATCCGAGCTATTGATTGAAAAAGAGGGGACTAATCCTAACTATCTTGATACGCGAGCATACGTTTTAATGAGAGCAAAGAAGTATGAAGATGCTTTAAAAACTGTTGATGAAGCATTGTTGATTGAACCGGATAATAGAGTTTTTCTCGAACATAAAGGAGATATTCTATTTCATTTAAACCAATCAGATGAAGCGATAAAATACTGGCAAATGGCAAGAGACAAAAGTGGAAATTCAGAAATCTTAATCAAAAAAATCGAAACCGGAAAGTTTGTTGAATAGTTTGAAGACTAAATATATTAATATTATTCTTGCATTTGTGATGGCTTTTATGGGAATATCCTGTAAAAACAAATTTATTACCTATGGAGTAAAGGATGTTGATAATATCAGACCGGTAAGGTTATACAAACATCTTCTTGAAAACGAGTTTGAATTTGATTACTTAAGTATAAAATTCAGTGCTGTTTTGGAAGATATCTCCGGAAATCAAAGTTTCAGCGGCGTTATCAGAATAAAACATGATAGCATAATCTGGATAAGTTTAAGGTCTTTTAATATTGAAGGAGCCAGAATTGCTATTACTCAGGACAGCATTAAATTTTTGAATCGTCTTAATACCACATATTTTGTAGGTGATTATAGATACCTGACAGAAGCTTTTGCCATAGATTTGGATTATTCCTCTTTGGAAGCAATTATTACAAATAATTTTTTCTTTTATCCGCCACTTACATCAGATGATTCAGTTAAAGCCATTCAGAATTTTAAATCATGTGATGATAGTGCGTATTATTGCATGAGTTCGATATCTCAAAGAAAATTTAAAAGATACTATATTGACAGACGTATTCCGGAAAGAAAAGAAAAAAAACTTGGGAAAGATGATAGTAGAATTAGTTACGAAACTAATGAATTTGTTTTTCAAATTATTAAGGTTTATCCAACTATCTTTAAAATCTCAGAAATGTTAGTTGAAAATTATTATCAAAATCAAAAGATGAGAATTTTTTATGACAAACATTTTAAAGTTGGAACTCAGGATTTCCCAAATTCGATAAAAATTAATATTTCAACAAATTCAATTAATAGCACAATAAATTTTAGTATTGAAAATGTAATTTTGGAGGATAAATCTTTAAGTTTCCCCTTTAAGATAACTGAAAAGTATCAAGAGATAAAACTAGAGTAAAAAATGAGAATATATATTACCATATTATTACTTAGCTTTTATGTTATTCCGGTATTTGGACAAACAAAAGCTGAGTTGGAAAAGAAAAAGAAAAAAACAGAGGAAGAAATTGCCTACACAAATAAATTACTCAAAGAAACCAGAGATTTTCAGAAGTCTTCCTATAATAATTTATTGTTGATAAATAAAAATATTGCTTCTCGCAGAGAAATGATTCAAAATTTGAACTATGAAATTGAACTTACCGACAAACGAATTCGTGAAACAGAAGAATTGATAAAAATGATGTCGGAAGATTTGGAAAGATTGCAAAAAAACTATGCCGAAATGATAAGAATCGCATGGAAGAACAAAAACAAGTACAATGATTTAATGTTTATTTTATCGGCTAAAGATTTTAATCAAATGTACTTGAGAATGAAATATATGCAGCAGTTATCAAGTTATCGCGAACGTCAACTGAAAGCGATAAATTCTGTTAAAACTATTATGGATATTCAGGTGCAAAAACTGGAAAAAGTTAAAAAACAGAAACAAGACCTTATAAATAATGTTAGAAGCGAAGAAGATAAGCTCACCAATGAAATGAAAGAACAGGAAAAAATTATTTCTAATCTTAAAAAACAAGAGCAAAACCTTTTAAAAAAATTAAAAGAACAGCAAAAACAAATGGCCTCTATTCAAAAGGAAATAGAAAAACTTATTGCTGAAGAAAACAAAAGAACCAGTGGCTCTACCACTGGAAAGTATAAACTTACTCCCGAAGAAAAACTTGTCAGCGATAAATTTGGAAATAATAAAGGAAGATTACCATGGCCTGTTGAACGAGGAGTTATTACCGTACGTTTCGGGCGTCAGTCCCATCCTGTTTTAGCTAATATAGAAATTGACAGTAAAGGGGTTGATATATCCACAACTTCAGGTTCCGATGCTCGTGCAGTTTTTGAAGGAGAGGTTCGCAGAATATTTGCTGTTCCGGGCGGACATAATGCCGTCATTATTCGTCATGGAGAATATTTGAGCGTATATACTAATTTAAGCAAAGTTTACGTTAAATCAGGTGAAAAAGTTGTTGCAAAGCAAGCTATTGGCAAAATTCATACTGATGAAAACGATAATAAAACTATATTACATCTTGAAATCTGGCAAGGAAATGTCCCATTAAATCCTGAAACTTGGTTGGCAAAATAATATGAACAGCGATTATAACATATTGCTTAAAAAAATAGATTCTTTTATTAGAAAGTATTACTTCAACCGAATACTGAAAGGATTCTTATTATCTCTTGCTGTATATATTAGTTGGTATTTATTGGTTATTCTTGCCGAATATTTTGGCAGATTTTCGGTTTCTGTTCGAACTTTTCTTTTTACTGTCTCAATAATTATTTATATATTAGTTTTTATCAACCTGATTTTAATCCCGGCTCTGAAGCTTTTTAGATTGGGTAAAACTATATCTCATAAACAGGCAGCAGAAATAATTGGAGAATTTTTTCCTCAGGTTTCCGATAAATTAAAAAATACCCTCGAACTTAGTGAGTTAATTAATAATAATCCCGACACTGCTGACCTTATTGAAGCTTCAATAAATCAAAAATCAAAAACTTTTGTAAGTCTTGATTTCCTTAAAGCAATTAACTTAAAGAAAAACATCAAATTAGGTAAATATTTACTGCCATCCTTATTGATTTTGTTTTTGATTTTTTCTTTTCGACCCGATATTATTACAGAGGCAACAGAACGAATTGTAAATTTCGAAAAGGAATATATTCCACCGGCTCCTTTTGTTTTTGTTTTAGAAAACGACTCCCTTGTTGCTCGTAAAGGAAAAGATTTTGAAATTAAACTCCGTACCGAAGGAAATATAGCTCCTCAACAAGTGAAAATTTTTATTGGTGGAAATGAGTTTTTTATGGAAAAGCTTAATAACAAAGAGTTTAAATATATTATAAAAAATCTTAATAATGATGTAAAAATAAGTTTCTCGGCTCTGGACATCAAGTCCTCGGAATATGTTATTAAGGTTTTGCCGAGTCCGCTAATATTAGATTTTAAAATTTTGGTTACAGCTCCGTCATATACAGGTATCGAAGATAAAGTTTATACAAATTCTGGAGATATCAGTGTGCCTTTAGGTGCTAGTATTACATGGTCATTTAATACAGCATTGGTTGAAGAATTACATATGGTATTCGATACAAGTATTATTACCGCCAAAAAAGATCCATCTGGATTTAAAGTGATAAAAAATATTGTAAAACCAACAACGTATTCAATCAAAATAAAAAATCAGTATTTTGAAGAAAATACGGGCATAACCTATAATATTAACGTGATTCCTGATTTGTATCCTTCCATTAGAGTCAGGAATATGCAGGATAGTACAGATTTAAGCATAATGCTTTTTAATGGTTTTATTGATGATGATTATGGATTTTCTGATTTAAGATTTATTTGCAAACCGGGCGAAAAAACTGATAGCTTAATTGTGGTAAAAATTCCTTTTACTCGAACTTTGACATCTCAAACTTTCTATTTTGCTTTTGATTTTTTAAGTGTTGATGTAAAAGGTAAGAAAATTACTTATTACTTTGATGTTGCCGATAATGACGCAATCAATGGGGCTAAACGTTCGCGAACTCAGGAAATGGAATTTATTATCCCAGGAAATGAAGAAATCAGACAAATTACCGAGGAAACGAACAAAGAGACTGAAAGCAAAATTGAACAGGCAAAAGAACTAAACGAACAAATTAAGAAAGATCTTGATAATTTAAAAAAACGATTGCTAAATGAAAATATTCCTGCATGGGAAAGAGCTCAAATCATGCAACAAATTATTGATGCCCAAAATAATCTTGAAAATCTTGTAAATCAAATTAAGAAAGAACAATCTAATTTAACCCAATTTAAGCAACAATTCAGCAAAAATGAAGAACTGCTTAAGAAACAAGAAGAAATTAATAAACTTTGGGAATCCTTAATGGATGAAGAAATGAAAAAACTTATGGAAGAACTTCAAAAATTAATGCAAGATTTTAAAAAGGATGAATTTTTTAAGATCGCCGATAATATAAAATTAACAACTGAAGACCTCGAAAAACAAATGGATAATACTTTAGAGCTATTAAAACGCTCCGAAGTGGAAGAAAAATTTAAGACAACTATTGAAGACCTGAAAAAACTTTCTGAAGAACATCAAAAACTCTCGGAAGAAACAAAAGATAAAAACCTTAGTCAGGAAGAATTATTACGAAAACACGAAGAACATAAACAAGAATTTGATAAAATTCAAAAAGAATACGAAAAAGCAATAGAAAAAAATAAGGAATTAAAAGATCCTATAAAGATTGACGATTTTAAAAAAGAAATTGAGGAGATACAAAAAACTTTCGACCAATCAAAACAAGAACTTAGTGAGAAGAAGAATCAGAAAGCCTCAAAATCTCAGAAACAAAATTCCGAAAACATGCAGCAATTGGCCGAGCAAATGGAAGGTGCAATGCAAGCCGATGCTCAAGAATCTCAAGAAGAGAACATTCAGGATTTAAAACAACTTATAGAAAATTTAATTACATTTTCTTTTATTCAAGAAGATGTAATGATTGGAAAAAGGGGGCTATCAAATCGGGATCCTCGATATAAAGAATTTATTGTTACTCAGCGAAATTTAATTGATGATTTCAAAATAATTGAAGATTCCATTAACGCAATGGCTTTACGTATTCCCGAACTTGGAACTTTAGTAAACAAAGATGTAAAACTTATTAGAAATCATCTGCAAATAATCATGGATAACATTCCAGATAATGTCCGACACAAAATAGAGGCTTCCCAACAGCAGGTGATGACCTCTGCAAATAACCTTGCGCTCTTGCTTTTGGAACTTATGGAACAAATGCAGGAACAAATGGCTATGCAAAATAACAATAGCGGTCAATGTAATAAATGTAAAAATAAAGGACAAGGCTCTCAAGCTGGACAAATGAGGGAAATGATGCAAGGCCTCAAACAGCAAATGCAGGATATGATAAATCAAATGAAAGAAGGTGGCAAACAACAGGGGGCTAAACAAAGCGAACAACTTGCCAAAATGTTAATGCAACAGGAAATCATGCAGCAAATGCTTAATGAAATGATGAACAGCGGAATAAGCCCTGAAAATGCAAAGATATTGCAGGAAATTAATAGAATGATGGAAGAAAATCTCAAAGATATCATTAATGGAAATATCACTCCAACTACTATTAATAGACAAGAACAAATCTTAACCCGGTTACTTCAGGCCGAAAAAAGCGAAAGAGAACGCGAAATTGATAATAAACGTAAATCCAACGAAGCAAAAGAATACAAAATCAGTAATCCTGAAAAATCTTTTAAAGACGCCGAAAAACAAATAAGATTTAACGAACTTTTGCAAATGTCAAATATTAAACTAAATAACTATTATAACTCTAAGTATAAAGATTATTTAAAAGGTTTAGAAAATAATAAGTAATAAAATTATGGCTATAATTTTTTATTCGGAGGATGTTAAAAAACCTCGTCTAAAGTTTACGCAGATTAAGGAATGGATTAGAAATACCATAAAATTATATGGAAAAAAAGAGGGTAATATAAACTATATATTTTGTTCAGATGAATATATTATAGATATAAATAAAAAATATCTTGAACACGACTACTTTACAGATATAATTACTTTTGATTATTGCGAAAATGATACAACTAACGGAGATATTTATATTAGCCTCGAAAGGGTTGAAGAAAATGCAATTATGTACGGAACTCAGGATGATGAAATTTATAGAGTTATAATTCATGGTATTCTTCACCTTTGCGGATTTGAAGATAATACTCCTGAAGAAATCGAAGAAATGAGAAGAATGGAGGACGAGGCTTTAAAACAATTGAATAATTATTTAGGCAATTAATTCCTTTTATTCTTAATAGCGGTAACATAATAGTAATTTGCTTTATCTATATCTCCTTGTTCTCTGTAATATCCGCTCAATGTTATTCCAATATTGAAATTACCCTTGTATTTGTCGAATGCAATTTCCCATTGTGCAATTGCATTTACTGTATCTCCCATTAATAAATAATAATTTCCCTTATCAACATAGGGTACATCTATTTCTGGATTAAGAGAAATCTCTATATCAGCAATTCTTATGGCACTATTATAATCTTTTAGCTTCAAAAAGAATGTTTTTAAGTCATCAATTACTGGTTTACTAAGATTTTCCATTTTTAAGTTATCAAGTGCTTTGATGTAATATTGTCTGGCTTTTGCAGTATCGCCAAGCTCGAAGTAAGATTTTCCCATAAAAACATAAGCCTTGTCTTTCTCCTTATTTTTGTAATTATTATTTTTTGTGAGGTAATCTTTTAAATCTTTTATAGATTGTTTAAAGTTACCTAAATAATAATTGCAAATTCCTCTGTTTAGATATGCCGGAGCCAAAGTTGTATCGTTTTTGAGACAATTTGAAAATTGTTCTTCAGCTAATTTATAATTTTTAAAAACCAACATATTTAGATATCCCAAATTATGCCATGGATTTGAATAGGTTGAGTCAATTTCTATTGATCGATTATAGTGCTTAACTGAAAGATTAATTTGATTTTTAAAGTTGTCAATCGGAATGTTTTTCTTAATACCTTCATAAACTTCAGCAATAATCAGATTTGCATATAATGTATTTGCCTTGGCAGAATTTTCCAAATATTTTAAATCATGTTCAAAGAGGGTTTTTCTGTCCTTCCAATCTTTATTTCTGTTTAAGGTAATCAAAAAGTTGGGTAAAATAATTAAACCTAATAATAAAATTGCAGTATTCCTTTTTGACTTACTAAGTAAAACATTCATATTAATTTTACTTATTCTAAAAACTATATCAACCATTGCAATAGCAAAACCAATACTGGGAACAAATAACATACGTTCTGCAATAACCCCGGTTAAGGGAAAGAATGTGTTTGCAAATGGAAATATTGCAATGAAATAAAACAAAATACCAAATGACAGAAAACTACGCTTGTTAAATTCTTTGAATGCAACATATAATAAATAAATATGTACTGCGACAGACAATAATACGATTGGATTGTAAATGCTGACTTCAGGAATCATTTTGTACCCGTAATAAAATCTTAGAGGATACGGGATGAACAGTAATTTTAAATAATAAATCAGACTGTACAAAGCAATTGCAAGTTTGTCCCAGAACGTACTTGTTTTCTCAAAAACAGGATTTTGCCATTTAAATACTGGGGCATTTGTCTCGGGTAAAAACTGCTTTGGAATTAAATAGGTTACCAATAAAACTATTCCTGCAATAATTACTATGCTTAGAATTGATATTAAGACCGATTTTGGCACATTTCGGAATAAATTAATTTCGATTATATTTTCATCTGTTTGTGGGATTAAAGTAATTAAGAATAATAATAATGTAAGCAGTCCCAGAACATTCGAAAATGTAATAACTATTAAAGGTATAATAAATAAAATTATTCCCCAGATAATTAGATTCCTCTTGGTAATAACTTTTTGCCTGTAGATTTTTTTACGGCGAGACAATAAATAACTGTACACAAAAACGAACATTAACCAATATACATATTCATTAATTATGGGATCGTATGAATGCAGTATAAATCTAATCTGTTCTCTGTAAATGGTTATAAAAGGATTGGTGATGCTAAATAAAATTATGAATAGCAAAAGAAAAGCAATAAGAATTTTCTCTGTTCTATCAGGTTTTCCAAGTTTTTCTGAATAAAATTTAATGCCATTTTCGATTTTGATATCGGTTTTGAAAAATATAATCATTAATGGAATTAATAACACGAATACAACACTTGACTCTTTTGCAAGAAATGCAAAAGCAAGTGATATTATCGATAAGATTAACATATAAAATTTTTTGCTTTCAAAAAATTTCAATGCTGCTAGCGTTGATAAAACAGCTAAAATCATTGCAACAATTTCTTCCCTGTTTTTTATGCTTAATACAACTTCTGTGTGAATGGCATGAACAGCAAAAAATAATGTTGTCAATAAGGAAAAGAACAAAACATTTTTTTCAGGGAATTTATCTCTAAGTAAAACTTTCAAAAGATGAAATAATAAAGAGCAACAAAGTACATAATATAAAATATTAAAAAAATGAGCGGTATTTGCATTGTACCCCAATAGTTCCACTTCAATAGCACATAAAGCAATTGTAAGAGGACGATAACCGAAATACTGTTCATCACGAGTGTTATATCTGGATTTAAAAATTTCGGGGATTCCTGCTATTCCTTTTTTTACAGATTCATGGTTTTCGTAAACATAATCATCATCAATGTTAAAACCATTAGAAATGGATTGTCCGTATAAGATAAAGCAAGTTAATAATATTAATAGGTAATATAATACATGATTTTTTTTCCCGGATGTGTTGTCACGATAGTTCGCTTTAGATTTATCTTGCTTTTTCATCAGTAAAAATTTGTGTAAAAGTAAAAAAAAAAGATTTAAAGATAGTTTATATAGATAAAATTTTTAAAAAAAATGGCTTTGTAATTTATTGATAAACAGTAAGATATAAAAAAAATAAAAATTTTTTACAAAAAAGTTTAAAAAAGTTTTGGATGGAATAAAA
>LUZK01000145.1 GCA_001603595.1 Bacteroidales bacterium Bact_19 | reverse complement strand
AGATTTAATATTTTACATTATTTTAATACTTTTTTTATTAAATGCAGGCTTCATAATTTTTTTAAGAGCATTCTCTCAAACAGAAAAAAAATATTTCGAAAAATTATGCGACATTGATAATTTACAAAAAATTAATTCGCTTTATAAAAATCTTTTAGTAAAAGAACAAAAAATAACAAGTGTTTTTTCCTCAGCAGGAATAGGAATAGTGATTGTAAATATTTCTGAATCAAATTTTTTTGCAGATACTATAGCCGCCAAAATATTAGGGCTAAACACCAATGGACACGAAATTTCCGGGATAAATAGTTTTGTTTACGACATAAACGAAATTAATAATATTTTTCCTCATCAAGATATTTTGAAAAATTACAATATCACAAAAAAATTCAATTCTCTAATAAATTTTGAAATTTTTCATCCCCTAAAAGGGAAATCAATTATAGAGGCATTTTCAATAATCATACTTGATGAAGATTCGGGAAAAGAAAAACAAATCTATTCAATTGTGAGGGATATTACAGAAGAGAAAAAAAATAAAGAACTAAAAGAAAAATATTATAACATTATTAAAAATATAAGTTCTAAAAACAAACTCGGGTTTTGGGAATGGAATACTGCAGAACCCAAACCCGATGTTTCTGATGAATGGCTGGAAATTTTCGGTATTGAAAGAGAAGTTTATGAAAATTCCACTGTTGACAACCTTGTCTCGTACTGCGATAAAGAATCGCTTCAACTGGTGGAGAAACGAATGGGAATGATGAAAAAAGCTCAGATTTCCGAGTTTTTTGATGAATATACTTTTAATCATCCCGTTAAAGGTAAAATGTATATCGAAGTATTTGCAAAAATTGTTGATTATACTCCCAAAGGAAATGCAGTTTATCACGGTTATCATAAAGATATTTCAGATTATAAGAAAATTAAATCAGAATTAGATTTCATTTCAAAAGAAAGAAAATTTATTATCGAAAACTTTCCTCTACCTTTGCTTATTGCAGAAAAAAAATTTTCAAATAACCAGCAAGATTATTATTTTGTGGTGATTAATTCAGAATTTGAATTATTAACAAACATTAATGGATTTTCAATTGTAAATAAACCTTTAGAAAAAATTACCGAAATCTCATTTCAAAAAACTATACTAAATGAAATAGAAACATTACGAAAAAATAATAAACAACAATTTAATGTTTTTGACGAAAAATTAAAAAAGAATCTCGAAGTATTTGCCTTTATGCTTAATGATGAGAGGTTTGCAATAATACTAAGGGATATTACAGAAATCACAAATTTACTTAAGAAATGTAAAAACTATGAATCTCTCTATAAATATTATACAAATTATTCCGAAAATGCATTTTTTTTGTTAAATCCTCAAACTTTAAATATAATTTACTCAAATAAAAAAGCTAAAGAGCTTTTTAAAGCAAACAATGCCTCCGATTTTAAAAATCTCGATTTTATAAAACTACAGACAAATGATTTACAAAAGGAAAAATTAATTTCATTTTTTATTAAACAGGCAAAAATAAATTTTGAAAAAATAGAGAATATCCCACTGGAATGGGAATTTATAAGATTTGATGGCTCAAAATTTCATGGACAGATTAGATTAAATAAAATTTACTACAATAACTCCGAAGTAATTATTGCAGAAATTAAGGATCTTACTGAATATAGCGAAACTGTAAAAAAATACGAAAGAATTCAACTTTGGTTACAGAAAATAATTAATGCTATTCCTTCTTTAGTGGTAGTAAAGGATAATTTTGGAAATATTTTAATGGCAAATAATACATATCTTGAAACTTTCGGACAATCTGCAGAAACAATTGTAGGTAAAACCAATAAAGATATTTACCACCCTAATGATGCTAACATAATACAACATATTGACATCGAAATTTCACATTTTGGAATTCCAAGAACTTATGAACAGAAACTTTTTATTTCAACAGGTGAACAAAGATACTTTTTAGTAAACAAAGTTCCATTAAAAGACGAAAACAATAATGTATATGCTATTGTAAGTCATGCAACAGATATTACACAGTTAAAAAATCTAGAAGAAAAACTACTAAATCTTAAAAATGAGGCCGTAAATGCCAATAGAGCAAAATCTATTTTTCTCGCAAACATGAGTCATGAGATTCGCACACCGCTAAATTCGATAATCGGGTTCTCAGAAATATTGGCAAATATTGCCGCCGACCCTGTAGTAAAAAATCATGCTAACTCCATACTCATAGCGGGCAAAACACTCTTAAATCTTATAAACGATATTTTAGATTTGGCAAAAATCGAATCCGGAAAAATAAATCTCAATCCCGACTATCATGATCTAAATAAAATTCTGGACGAAATAAACAGTATTTTTAAATTGCGTGCCGAAGAAAAAGGCTTGAACTTTAAAGTAGTTTCGAACATTGAACAAAATCTGGTTGTGAACATTGACGGGCACAAAATTCGTCAGGTATTGATTAATTTAGTTGGCAATGCCATAAAATTTACAGAACAAGGATTTGTTGAAATTAACCTCAAATATCACTTAAAAGAAAACTCTCTCGCCGATATAGAAATAAAAATAAGCGACAGCGGACCGGGAATTTCAGAAGACGAACTAAAAAAAATTTTTTTACCTTTCGAACAAGCCGGAAACATTAATAATCAAAAATATGGAGGAACCGGACTTGGACTAAGCATTTGCGACAGAATAATAAGACTAATGAACGGAAATATTTCCGTCGAAAGCAAACTAAATTACGGTACAACTTTTAACGTTAGTATTCCAAACATAGAATATGAGATTACAAATCAAATTTTTGCAAAAGAATCCAAAAAGGTTCTTGATGTTATTTTTGATAAAGCAAAAATTCTTATTACCGATGATGTTAAGGACAGCCGCGATATTTTAACCGAACACCTTAGACCATATAATTTCGCTTTTTACGAAGCTGTTTCAGGCAACCAGGCTTTACAAGTAGTGAAACAAGTGAAACCTGATATTTTAATCCTTGATATCAGCCTTCCGGATATTTCAGGAATAGATGTTGCTAAAGCCGTAAAAGAAGAAATTTCGACAAAAACAAAAATAATTGCATATACTGTTGCTATTGAAAGGATTCTTGTTGAAGAAAAAATAACCAACTATTTCGACGGATACATATCAAAACCGGTGATAAAGTCTGCACTTATAAACGAACTGAAAAAATTCATATCCTACAAAGAAATATCTTCTTCAAAACCTATAAAAAACAAATCATTATCCTTTGATAATATGTCAAAAAACATTATTAAAGATTTCCTTATCAAAAACAAGATTTCGGAACCTTCGGACTTTACAAAAAAATTATTGATTTCATTTATCTCAGAAATTAAAAACTCATTTATAAACAATAAAGACGCAGACTCCGAAAAACTCATTGACAGTCTGGAAAAAGCTTTGCGAGAATTCGATGTTGAAGTTATTGATTATTTTAAAACTCTTTTCATAAATATTAAAAATGAGAAAATCTAATCTTATAAATAAAACCATGAAAATAAAAATATTAATATTTTTTCTTTTATGTCTCTCATTTGCAGGGTTTGCAAAAATACATCCGGATTTAAAAAAAGAATTATCTAAAGAAGAAATTCAATATTTAAATAATAAAATTAAAATTAAAGT
>LUZK01000053.1 GCA_001603595.1 Bacteroidales bacterium Bact_19 | reverse complement strand
GTTTTAACCTTTCATATTGTAGGCAAAGATAAAAAAATTAACAACATAATTTTGTATAATTTAAAAAAAATTACAAACCATTACCAAAAATCTAAAAACCTCCTTGTAATTTTTAAACCCCTCACAACTTTTGTGTTCAAATTTTTAACTATTTTTACCACAAAAAAAAATTGAATCTCGAATTTTTCATAGCAAAAAGACTCTTTAAAGGTTCTGATAAAAAATCTTTTAGTGGACCCGTAATTTTTATCAGTGTTAGTGCAATTGCAATAAGTCTTGCAATAATGATAATTTCTGTATCTATTGTTACCGGTTTTAAAGCAGAAATCACTAATAAAATTGTTGGTTTTGGGTCTCACATTCAAATTGTAAATTATGATAACAATAGCTCTTATGAAACATTCCCAATTAGTGAAAACCAAAGTTTTATTGCTGAAATAAAAAAACTAACCGGTATTTTATCAATAAATCGTTTTATTATTAAAGCCGGAATAATTAAATCGGAAGAAAATTTACAAGGTGTAGTCTTTAAAGGTGTTGGTAAGGATTATGACTGGAAGTTTTTCAGGCAATATTTAGTTGATGGGAATATCCCGATATTTTTAGACAGTATTAGAAGTGACTCCATTTTAATTTCACAATATTTGGCAAATATTTTAAATCTCAAAACCGGAGATAGATTTACCGCATATTTCATTCAGGATCCTCCTCGATTACGAAAATTTACTGTTTCAGGAATTTATAATACCCAATTAGAAGATCTCGATAAAACTTTTGTTTTTTTAGATTTAAAACATCTAAGAAAAATAAATAATTGGAATGAAGACCAAATAACTGGATTTGAGGTTCATGTTGATGATATTCGAAAACTGTTGAAATATGAATTGCTTATAAATCAAATCGTTGGTAGTAATTTTAATCCCAACGGAGAGATTTTGAAAGTAAAAAATATTAAAGAAGAATATCCTGGTATTTTTGATTGGTTGTCATTATTGGATATTAATGTCTGGGTAATACTTGTTTTAATGTTGAGTGTAGCTTGTTTTAATATGATTACGGGTTTATTAGTAATTATTCTTGAAAAAGTTAGCCTGATAGGAATTTTGAAAAGCATGGGTGCAGCAAACATTAAAATTGAAAAAATTTTTATTTATCTATCTTCAATGTTAATTATCAGAGGACTGGTTTTTGGCAACATTTTAGGTCTTGGATTACTTTTTATTCAAAAATATTTCGGAATAATTAAGTTAGATCCCGAATCTTACTATTTAAGTGTAGTGCCGGTTAACATTAACGTATTGCATGTTTTATTATTAAATGTTTTTACAATTATTACTATAGTAGTAATGATGTTCCTTCCCGCAAAGATTATTTCAAAAATAAGTCCTTCTAAATCAATAAAGTTTAACTAAAAAAAGAAGATTATGATTTATTTATCTTTAGCAATTGCACCTGTCGTAATAATTTTGTTTTCGATTTATATTTCTGATTCTTATAATAGAGAACCAATAGGTTTGCTATTATTAACTTTATTTGCCGGAATGCTAGCCGTCATTCCAGTTTTAATTGCAGGTGTGGTTTTGTCAGTTTTTGAATGATTTTTTTATTCTAAAGTGGATTTAGCATTTTTTCATTCCTTTATTCAAGCTGGTTTTATTGAAGAATTATTTAAATTTTTAGCTGTTTTGCTTCTTATCTGGAGAAATAAAAATTTTGACGAAAAATACGACGGAATTGTTTATGCTGTATTTGTTTCCATGGGATTTGCTCTTGTAGAAAATATATTATATGTTTTTGGATATGGAATGGGAACAGGCATAATTAGAGCTTTCACTGCAGTTCCTGCTCATGCAATTTTCGGTATTTCTATGGGTTATTATTTAGGTCTGGCGAAATTTAAACCTAGCCGAAGATCAACTTATTTAGCCTTAGCTTTTATCGTTCCATGGATGCTTCACGGTTTTTATGATTTCATCCTTTTCCTTGAAATTGATTGGTTATTGATTATCTTTGTAATTTATCTTATATTTCTCTACATTTTTGGATTAAACCGTATTATAAAACTATATAAGACTAAAAAACAAATTATATATAAATCTAACTAATATAAAATGTCTGTAATATTACCGGATTTTTTAAAGTTAATTTGTGATAAAAATTTTGCTACCCTAAAAATTTTTACTTGTTTTGTGCATTGAAGTTTAATGATTATGAAAAGAATATTTTTCATTTTTATCGCTGTATTAATTTTCATTTCGAATTCACAATCGCAAAATTCTGACATCTTATATTTTCTGAATAAAGAAAATTCAATGCTTAAAATCGGGCACTTCAATAAAACCTACACTCCTAGCGGTTACACTCAATATAAAATTGAAAAAGTTACCGAAACAGACTCTTCAAAAATATTGACAATGTCAATTGTAAATTTTGATAAATTCAATAAACCTTTTTCGTTTGATACAATAAATGTTGTCAAACAAAAAAGCTTTCTTAAAATAGATCCTGAATTTCTGATTAGCGACCAAAACATTTCTTTCAAGGAGAATATTATTAGTGGTAGAGAAATTGTATTTCCTGCTATTCTATCTACAGGTATGGGACTAAGTTCTGCTTGGATTGAATTCCACAGCAAAGAAAAATATCTTAAAATTTCAGAATTTAGCCGTATGGTTGATAAATTTGAAAAAATCAAAACCCTGAACTACAGTTTTGATGCTTGCTTAATAAGTTCTAAATACGAAATTCAAAGCGACGAACAATCAAAAAATGTTTTTTATACAGTAGAAAAATGGTATGCTCCCGAACTTGGTCCTGTTAGAATAAATTACTATAATAATAAACGAAAACTTGTAAAATTCTCTGAAGTTGTGGATTATTTTTTACCCGAAGATAATCTTTAACTTCCCTCTAACTTTGTTTTTCCTTAATCATTTTTTTATTATTTTTACAATATTATTAAATTGTTATTAAAATGAAGAATTTTACTTTTACTATTTTTCTTTCGTTTTTTCTTTATTCCTCATTTTTTGGACAAATTTGCAGTCAAGAAAAAGCACAAACTATTGCTACTAATATCATAAAAGAAAGATTTGGGACAATTTCATCAGGGATGATTTTTAAAATTCAATCTGTAGAAACTTTTTTCGAAGAAAATATTCCTGTTTATTATGTTTTCAGATTATCTCCTCAAGGCTTTGTGATAATATCGGCTCAGGAAAATGTTTATCCTATTCTTGCTTATTCGGCAGAATCTGACTTTATTCTTGATAATAACCCTGCTGCAAAATTTTGGATTGATAACTACAAAAAACAAATTAAATACGCTGCAGATTCAAAAATTTCAGCTACAAATGATGCAAAAGAAGCCTGGAAATTTTATTCTTCTTCGAATTTTGCTGCTCAAAAGAATATTAAATCTGTAGCTCCGCTGCTATTTACTCGCTGGAATCAAGGCAGATACTATAATGCTCATTGTCCTGCTGACCCTGCCGGTCCTGATGGACATGTTGTTGTTGGCTGTGTTGCTACTGCCTTAGGCCAAATTATGAATTATTTCCGTCATCCCAATCAAGGTGTATCTTCTTATGGTTATGAACATCCGGTTTACGGTTGGCAAGAAGTTGACTTCTCCCAACAAACATACGACTACGATTATATGCCGGTTTCACCAAACGACTATAACGACAATCTGGCACGCTTGCTTTATAATATTGGAGTTTCTGTGGATATGAATTATGGACCTAACGGCAGCGGAATGTGGAATCATAAAGGAGCTTATACTCTGAAAACTTATTTTGATTACAACCCTGCAACAACATACTTTTTTAGAGACTCTATGCCTCCGGAATTTAACTGGACACAAAATCTTGTTGACCATCTCAACCAAAAAATTCCTCTTTATTATGCTGGCTGGTCGGATTACGAATTTATTAGCGGTCATGCTTTTATTCTAGACGGATATAATACCGAAACACATTATCATGTAAATTGGGGTTGGGGTGGATCTTTTGATGGATATTTTTATATTGACAATCTTACTCCGGGAGGTTCTAATTTCACACTACTACACGAAGTTATTTCTTTTGCAGTTCCAAGTTCCGAACCTACATACTGCAACGAGAATAAGATTATAAATTCTTATGAAGGAGTAATTGATGATGGTAGCGGACCTCTGCATCCTTACTCAAACAATATTGAATGTAATTGGCTTATAATCCCTAACGACTCCGCAAACGGAATTAAACTAAATTTTCTCAAATTTGATCTTGACGAAAACGACTATATTGTAATCTTTGACGGCGATAACGAAAATACTCCCGTTCTTGCTACATTTTACGGCGGTCAAAACACTTATGAAGTTATAAGCACTGCCGATAAAGTTTTAGTAAAATTTGTTACCGATAGCGAAAACACAAACGATGGTTGGCTTTTAAAATACGAAGGTATCCGACCGGTTTATTGTGCCTTAATGACTTACCTGTATGAACCCGAAGGTGTTATTACTGACGGAAGTGGCTATTTTGAATACCTTAACAGTACTACTTGCAACTGGAGAATTGAACCTCCAAATACTGAAAATATCCTAATTACTTTTGAAGAATTAGATTTAGAACCTGTATATGATTATGTAAAAGTTATAAATTCTACAGGTCAAACTGCTCTCCAAGTTTCCGGAACTACAATCCCCGAACCTATTTTAATTGTTGGACACAAAGCTAGCATAATGTTTAAAACTAATGCATCAGTAAGAGCCGGAGGGTTCAAATTACGCTACGAAACAAATGTTACTAATATTTCTAAAAATACCGACACAAATATTTTTTTATTCCCTAATCCCGCAAATGATTTTATAAATATTATTTCAAACGAAGAACTTAAAGAAATCACAATACTGTCACTTGATGGTAAATTACTTAATTACATAAATGTTAATAATAGCGATTATTGTATAAACATTAAAGATTTAAGCTGCGGTATGTATTTACTCAATATTAAAACTTCAAATCAAATAATAAATTTTAGGCTTATTAAGAATTAGTTAGTTAGTTAGTCAGTCAGTTAGTTAGTTGGTTAGTTGGTTATTTAGTTGGTGGGTGGAACGGCTGATGTATAATTTTTACATTCAAAATATTAAAACCGAAAAGCTGCCTTTTGAAGCAGCTTTTTCTTAAATTTTAAAAACTCCATAGGAGCAAAAATTGATACATTCTCAATAAACTGTACATTTATTTTTAGCAATTTATGTGTCAGAATATCATATTTGCTTTAATGCCCCATGTGGAAATACCTAAATTTGCGAAAAATGCTGATTTTACGAACAATAATACCTTCAACCTTTAATATTTCGTTTTATATGAAAAATTGTAAATTATTGATTTTTTAAAACAATTTCTTTTAAGGTTTCTTTTGATTGTACACCAACATTCATCCAAATTACTTTTCCTTTTTTAAAAATCATTATAGTAGGAATGCTTTGAATATTGTAACGGTTAGCAATTTCCCTTTCATTATCAACATTTACTTTGTGAATAACAACTTTGCTTCCCAACTCAGACTTTAATTCCTCAAGGATCGGAGCCTGAATGCGACATGGTTTGCACCAATCAGCATAAAAATCTACAATTACAGGAGTATTACTTTGAATAACTTTATCAAAATCGCCTCCATAAACTTCGTGTGTTTTTACTTCGTTTCTGTTAAACGTGTAAGCTAAAACGATTCCAGTTGCTCCAATAACGATGATTGCAATTAAAATTAAATTAGACAGTTTCATATTTTTATTTTTTAAATTTTTACTTTGTTTTTTCATTTTCAACTTTTTTTTCAGGAATAAACAAACCACTTACTAAATATCCCAATAACAATCCATATAACGACGACAAATACCATTTTGATTGAATTGGACATGCACCGGAAACACATCCAACATATTTCCAATATAGAAAACCACCTACTCCTCCCAATAAAGTTAAAACTATTCTGAAGATTAATTTAATTCTAAACGTTTTTAACATTTTTTATTTTTCTACAAAAATACAACAAAATATTCATAATCCGTGTGACTTAAGTCACATAATAAATTAAACTTTTAAGTCAGAATTTTCTTATTTACTATAAAAAAAAACAAAAATCATAAAACTTTAATTTTTTGAAACTTAATTTTGCCGAGTCAAATTTTGAAACGATGGATTATAAGAATGTATTGTTTGATTTGGATAGAACTTTATGGGACTTTGAAAAAAACAACATAGAAACTTTCACCGAACTATTTTATAAATACAATCTAAACAAATTCTGCGAATTTGAAGAATTTTACAAAACATACCGTCAATTTAACGACGAACTTTGGGCACAATACAGAGAAAAAAAAATTACTAAAGAGTTTCTAAGCTGGAAAAGATTTGAATTAAGCATTGGAAAATTTAAACCAATTGACGTTGATATGGCAAAAAAATTTTCACAGGATTATATAGAAATAAGTCCTAAAAAAAACAATCTTATCCACGGAACACATGAGATTTTAACTTATCTAAAAGAAAAATCCTACAATTTATTTATTGTTACAAACGGATTCAAAGAAGTTCAATATAATAAAATCAGAAATTGCAATTTGGATAAATATTTTTCAAAAGTTTACACTTCAGAAGATGCTGGTTATAATAAACCTGACAAAAGGTTTTTTAACTATGTTTTAAATGACTTAAAGACGCAACCTCAAGATTGTATTATTGTAGGTGATGATCCCGAAGTTGATATTAAAGGGGCTATTCAGACAAATATAAAATCAATATGGTTCAATCCACAAATGAAAAAATCCGATTATCAGACCAATTATGAAGTAAAATCACTTTTAGAAATTAAAAATATTCTTTAAAGAAAATTTACTTGAATTTTAAATAATAATCAGAATTAGAACCTTATACTAACAATTATGTCAATATAATCCGGTATAAACTTTACAGTATTTTGCAAATCTTTCACAAAGAAATTATCCGGATCAACCATATTTTGATTTAACTTATGATAATATACTATTTCCGGAGCATATTGAATAGAAATTACAGCATTTGAAGATAAGTTAATATCAACACCTATGGTTAAATCAACTCCGGTTTTAAAGAATGTAGTTTTTCTAAAACCTGCTATTTCACCGGTAGCAAAATTAAAATTCACATTTTCTATAGGATATCCTTTAAATTCCTTTGTATAATGATAATAATATTCATTTGTATTATGTATTCCTGCAATTATTGCTCCGCCAAAATAAAATCTCCAATCTTTATTGGGGAATGCATATTCTGCACCAACTCTAAAATCATAAGAAAACACATCATAATAAAATCTTCTCAAAACAAGAGAATCAACGAGTGTTGTGTCGTTATTTTTAATTACGGTATCTTGTTTTAACTTTAAGATATCAATTTTTTCGTTGTTGTAATGAAAATTAAGGTAATTTATGCTTGTACGAAGGTTCATGTGATCATAAAGGCGTTTGTATTGCAAAAAAATCTTTGTAGAAGCAAGACGTCCGCCACCTAACATACCAAAAGCCGGATAAACATTTAATCCAAGCAAATTCCTGGGCAAAGTATCAACCCAAACTGTATCATTTTGAGTAATTTTATAATTATCATTCTCCGAATTCTGTGCAAATGCGAAAGTTGCCACCGCCAGTAATAAAAAAAACAATACTATTTTTTTCATAATTAAATACATTTTAATAACACGAAAGTACAAAAAATATTATTCCAAACAAATAACTATTTTTTTTGAAAAATGTTGTCAAAAAAAAATCGTGGCAATAAATGTTAATTAATTTCTGCCACGAATAAAAGTTTCATTAAATACTATTACATATATGATTCTATTGGATCACAAGTACAAACCAGATTACGATCTCCATAACCGTTATCAATTTTTGCAACATAAGGCCAGAACTTGTTTTCTTTTACCCATTCCAACGGGAATGAAGCAACCTCACGAGTATAACAATGATTCCATTCCGATGCAACGCATTCAAATTGAGTGTGCGGGGCATTTTTTACAGGATTATCATCAATAGAATACTTCCCGTTTTTAATTGCTTCACATTCTTCTTTTATTGTTTTCATTGCCTGAACAAAACGATCGAGTTCCTGTTTGCTTTCGCTTTCTGTTGGTTCTACCATCAAAGTTTCATGTACCGGAAATGAAAGTGTTGGAGCATGGAAACCATAGTCCATCAATCTGCGTGCTATATCAGCAGATTCTATTCCGTAAAGTTCTCTGAATTTACGCAAATCAAGAATCATCTCGTGAGCACAACGTCCGGTTTCTCCTGTGTAAAGTACACTGTAAAAACCTTTTAATTCGTTTGCAATATAATTTGCGTTGAGTAAAGCCATTTTTGTTGCTAATGTTAAACCTTCTTCGCCCATCATTTTGATGTAAGCATAAGTAATAGGTAAAACAAATGCAGAACCAAATGGAGCTGCAGCAACAGCTTTAATAGCTTTTTGGCCTCCGGTTTTTACAATAGGATGCCCCGGTAAAAACTCCACTAAATGTTTTGCTACAGATACAGTACCAACACCTGGACCTCCTCCACCGTGAGGAATTGCAAATGTTTTGTGCAAGTTAAGATGACAAACATCTGCTCCTATAGTTCCGGGATTTGTAAGACCAACCTGAGCATTCATATTAGCTCCGTCCATATACACCTGTCCGCCGTTTTTATGAACAATGTCAATCATTTCACAAATTCTGCTTTCAAAAACCCCATGTGTTGATGGATATGTAATCATTATTGCAGCCAGATTATCTTTATGCTGTTCGGCTTTAGCTTTAAGGTCGTCAACATCAACATTTCCTTTCTCATCGCATCCTACAACCACAACCTGCATTCCGGCCATCACTGCTGATGCAGGATTTGTTCCGTGAGCTGATGACGGTATCAAACAAATATTTCTATGGCCCTCCCCTCTGGATTTATGATATTCTCTGATAATCATTAAACCGGTATTTTCTCCGGAAGCTCCTGAATTTGGTTGAACTGTAGTTGCAGCAAATCCGGTTATAATATTCAAATCATTTGTAAGATCTTTAATAAGCTCCAGATATCCTTCTGCCTGATCAGCAGGAACAAATGGATGTATATTTCCAAATTCAGGCCAGCTTAATGGCAACATTGCAGTAGCAGGATTTAATTTCATGGTACAGCTTCCCAACGAAATCATTGAACGGTTCAAAGCAATATCACGGTTTTCGAGACGTTTGATATATCTCATCATTTCGGTCTCACTATGATATAGATTGAAAACTTTTTGTTTAAGAAATTCACTTTTTCGTTTTAAAGTAATATCTTCAAATATCTGAATATCACTTACTCTATTCCATGTTTTATTATTGGCTTTTGCAAAAATTTCAATAATATCATTGATGTCCTCAATTGTGGTAACTTCATCAGTACTGAATCCAACAATTTTTTCGCCGGCAAGATTAAAATTAATTTTGTATTGATTTGAGATTGCCTGAATATCACAAGCCTTGATTCCATTCGGTAAAATAACTCTGACTGTATCGAAGAAATCTTTGTTTTCAATTGTATATCCAAGTTTTTCTAATTGTTTTGCAATAAATTTTGCAGTGGAATGAATATTTTTAGCTATTCTCTTTAGCCCTTGAGGACCGTGATAAACAGCATACATTCCAGCCATAGTAGCCAAGAGTGCCTGAGCAGTACAAATGTTTGAAGTAGCTTTTTCACGTTTAATATGTTGTTCTCTTGTCTGCAAAGCCATTCTAAGAGCCTTGTTTCCGAATTTATCAATACTAACTCCAATAATACGGCCGGGCATACTGCGTTTATATTTATCCGATGTAGCAAGAAAGGCCGCATGTGGTCCACCAAAGCCCATTGGAATTCCAAATCTTTGGGTAGAACCTACAGCTATATCTGCTCCCCATTCAGCCGGAGGTGTTAGTAAAACTAAGGACATAATATCTGTGACCGCAGTTACCAGTACTTCATTTTGATGAGCTGTTTCTGTGAATTTGGAGTAGTCTATTATTTTTCCGCTTGCTGTCGGATACTGAACAATTGCACCAAAAGTCTTCCCATCAAATTTATATTCTTCGAATTTTCCAACAACTACTTCAACATCAACAGCCTCGGCTCTGAGTTTTATAACATCCAAAGTTTGTGGAAAAATATCTTCGTCAACAAACAAAACATTACGGTTTTCCTTTACTGCCTGTCTAGACCTTGCATCAAGCATCATGCTCATTGCTTCTGCAGCAGCTGTAGCTTCGTCTAATAATGAACTGTTGGAAATCTCCATACCCGTCAATTCAGTAATAACAGTTTGAAAATTCAACAAGGCTTCTAAACGTCCCTGACTTATTTCGGCCTGATATGGAGTATAAGAGGTGTACCATCCCGGATTTTCAAAAATATTTCTTAATATTACCGATGGAGTATGCGTACGATAATAACCAAGCCCGATAAAACTTCGATAAATTTTGTTTTTAGAACCTATCGCTTTAATTTTATTCAGGTATTCATATTCTGTTAAAGCAGATTCTAATTGCAGTTTTTCTTTCAGTCTTATCTGTTTTGGAACTATCTGGTCAACAAGTTTATCAAGACTTGAAACACCACATTTCGATAGCATTTCGCCCAATTCTTCTTCTCTGGGACCAATATGCCTGCTGGAAAATTTTTCTTTTTTCATTTTGGATATTTTTTATTTGTTAACTTTAAAACATTTCACAAAAAGACCGTAAAAATATAAATTTGTTCAGAAAAAATTATATGCTAAATGTCAAGTTTTAAATTTTTCTTTCACAAACACAAAAAAAAACATTATTATCGCATTCTAAAAATTTAACATAAAGATTATGAAAAATTGTCTGATACTTTTGGCGTCTTTGATCTTATGTTCAATAATTAATATTTCCAAAGCTCAATCTCAGCTTTCATTATTAAATGGGAAACTATATAATCTAGATACTTTTTCACTTAATGAATCTGAAAAATATATAGAATTCACATATTTTAAAAACAGTGGAAAAATTAAAAAGAACTATGCTGATTATACCGATATTTGGAGTCTGAATATTAATGGAGTTGACAGTATTTTTTACCGTCAGTTAGAGCCTGAAGAATACAGTTTTGATGAAATGAAAAATTTGGTATTAGCCCGACAGTTTGCAGTAAAAGAATATCATCCGTGGTGGGCATTACCTACAGGCTTCATTATTGGATGCGTACCGATGTTTATGCCGCTGGATCCGTTTTCAAAAATACTTATCCCTATTGCTTATGTTGGAGCTATGAATTTTGTTAAACCTTCAAAATCTTATATACTTCACAGATATGATTTTGCAGCCGGAAACGAATTATTTTATTATGGGTATAGAGATACGGCACGCAAAAAAATATTTGCACGTAGCACAGCAGGAGTTGTTGGAGGAGTGTTTTTGGCAGGAATAATTGTCGGAACGCTTTCTCTTATAGATAAATAAACTTATGTAATATTCCTTAGGTAAACAATAAATTCGTATTGGGAACGTTTAGATGTGTTTAGGAATGATTGATAAAATGAAATATTTAATAATTATAATATCGCTTTCATTACTTTGCGTTAGTGTAGCTTTTACTCAAGAACGAAGACTCCGCAAAGCTGACGAAACATTCGAAGCCGAAGAATATTATCAGGCAATGAAAGAGTATTCGGCAATATTGAAAAAAATTGAAAATAAATCGCAACGCAACGAAATATATTTTAAGATAGGTGAATGTTTTTACATGATTGGCGATTACAAAAAAGCCAGATCAAACTATAGACGTGTTTCAAAAGATAAAGAATATGAATACTTTGTTAAGATTAGACTTGCAGAAATAGAAATTCAGGAAGGAAATTTTGATAAAGCAGTTGAACTTTATAACGAAATTCTTGAAAAATACCCAAACGACAGCACTGCAATCAAAGGACTGGAATCTGCAAATATAGCTGTGGAATGGATGAATCGTCCGACAAGATATTATCACGAAAAAGCAAAACATTTAAACAGCAAAAGAAATGACTTTAGTCCAAGTGTTGACGAAAAATCAGGGTTTGACCATGTCTATTTTAGTTCTACAAGAGATGAGTCCAAAGGGAAAAAATTAAGTCGAATCACAGGAGATAAATTTTCTGATTTGTATGTAGTAAAATTTGAAAGAAATGGAAAATGGAGTGATGTAACTCCACTTGATTCATTAAATACAGAAATTGACGAAGGTACCCCGTGTATTTTTGATGACGGTAAAAAGTTTTACTTTACCCGTTGTTTAGCTGAAAAAGGGAAAAAAGTAGGTTGCCAGATTTATGAAGCTCAAAAAGTTGATGGTGTTTGGATGAATCCCTCACGACTTGACTTTGTGCCTGACACAGTTTCCATCGGTCATCCGGCTGTTTCTCCGGATGGGAACACTATATTTTTCTCGGCTCGTATGCAAGGAGGATATGGAGGTGCAGATATCTGGTACGTGGAAAAAGAAGAAGGAGGTTGGTCGAAACCAAAAAATATGGGACCTGCCATTAACTCCAAAGGCGATGAATTATTCCCTTTCATGCGTGCTGACGGGACTCTTTACTATTCATCAACAAAGCATCCTACAATGGGAGGTCTTGACATATTTATTGCAATAAAAGACGAAAACGGAAAATGGACATCATACAACCCAGGACCTCCGTTCAACAGCAACGGAAATGACTTTGGAATATATGTTTATGCAAAAGAAGATAAAGGCTATTTCACCTCAGATCGTAAAGGAACTAAAGGAGAAGATATTTTTTGGTTTGAGAAAAAAAATCAAGTTCTTAAACTCACAGGAACAGTTCGGGATATTGACAATTCAAAAATGCTAGATTCGTGTGTAGTTATGCTTTTCGGAAGTGACGGAACAAGCTTTAAAGATACTACATCAATTGCAGAAAAAGAGGGAAAATTTAATTTCAATCTCAAGCCAAATACAGATTATGTTTTTGTTGTTACTAAAAGCGGATACTTTAACGGTAAAGGAAGATTTTCAACTGTTAACGAAGAATTCGACAAAACTTTTGAGTATGAAATACTGCTTGAAAACTTAAATAAAACATTCGAAATTCCTAATATTGAATTTGAATTCGGGAAATGGGATTTAAACGAAAATTCCAAACGAACTCTAGACAGTATTGCGAGAATTTTATTCGAAAATCCAAATATTATTATTGAATTATCTGCTCATACCGACATGATTGGCAGCGAAGAGGCAAATATTGAATTGAGCCAGAAAAGAGCTAACTCTGTTATGGACTATATTAAATCGAAGGGTATTCCCGAAGGAAGACTTATAGCCAAAGGATATGGTAAGTCGAAACCAAAAATAATAACTAATTACGACCCGCG
This sequence comes from Bacteroidales bacterium Bact_19, assembly GCA_001603595.1. GTDB lineage: Bacteria > Bacteroidota > Bacteroidia > Bacteroidales > ML635J-15 > Bact-19. The sequence goes on along the minus strand of LUZK01000053.1, from coordinate 5,210 downwards.
TTTCCCTTTTTTACCTGTTGGTACTGTATTAACCGAAGAATTTATTCTCAGCTTACCTCCCGAACAGCAGGTAGTTGCAAATCAGCAAAATCGTCGTGTAGAAATGAAAGTTATCGGTAATGATTACATTCCAAGCCTTGATTAATAAGTTTTTTGTTAAAAACTATGTTCATAGTTTTTAATCAAGAGAGTTCTATGCAATGAATAATCGAGTTAATTTTACCTAAATTTTATTTACGTGGTATTAAACTACATTTGGATAGGATTTTTCATAATTGCTTTTGTCATTGCTTTAATAAAGCTGATATTTTTCGGAGATATGCAGGTATTCCCCGAAATTATGAACAGCACCTTTGATATGGCAAAACTAGGATTCGAATTATCACTGGGACTTACCGGAGTTATGACTCTCTGGCTTGGAATCATGAAAATTGGAGAAAAAGGTGGTGCTATAAATTATTTATCAAAAGCTATTTCTCCGCTTTTCAATAAATTATTTCCCGAAATTCCGAAAAATCATCCCGTACACGGTTCAATGGTAATGAACCTGGCAGCTAATATGTTAGGCCTTGATAATGCCGCAACGCCTCTGGGATTAAAAGCAATGAATGAACTTCAGGAAATTAATACTAATAAAGACAGAGCCTCAAACTCAATGATAATGTTTTTGGTACTAAACACATCAGGATTAACAATTATCCCTATCAGCATTCTGGTTTATCGTGCTCAAATGGGAGCTGCAAATCCCACAGATGTTTTTTTGCCGATACTTCTAAGTACATTTTTCAGCACTATGGCCGGAATAATAACTGTTTCCATTTTACAAAAAATAAATCTTTTTTGCAAAGAAATATTGCTATACCTAGGAGGCATAACTTTAGTAATAAGTTCGATAATATACATTTTCGCAACCATGTCTCAGGATACTTTAAATCTCGTATCTGCATTGAGTGCAAATTTGATTTTATTTTCCATAATTATTATTTTTATAATATTAGCACTGAGAAAGAAAATAAATGTTTACGAGACATTCATTGACGGAGCAAAGGAGGGCTTTGGAATAGCTGTTAAAATTATTCCGTATTTAATTGCAATTTTAGTTTCGATTGGCGTTTTCAGAGCTTCGGGAGCGATGGAATCTTTAATTGCAGGCATCAAATGTTTTTTTGCAACTTTGCATTCAGATACATCATTTGTGGATGCTCTTCCGGTAGCATTTATGAAACCTCTTAGTGGGAGCGGAGCCAGAGGTTTAATGGTGGATATTATGAATACCTACGGAGTAGATTCATTTGCAGGAAGACTTGCTTGTACTTTTCAAGGTGCTACCGATACTACTTTTTATATTATTGCAGTATATTTTGGTTCTGTCGGAATTAAAAACACCAGGTATGCCGTAAGTGCCGGACTAATTGCCGACCTTGCCGGAATTATTGCTTCAATTTTTATTGCTTATTTATTTTTCGGTTAAAATTTTAAAATTATGATACCATTTTCGCCACCTAGAATTGATGAAAAAATTATTGCTGAAGTTGTTGATACTTTAAAATCCGGTTGGATAACTACCGGACCCAAAACTAAACTTTTTGAAAAAAAACTTGCTGAATATTCAGGAGCAAAAGCCGTATTGTGTTTAAATTCTGCCACTGCCGGACTTGAATTGATGCTCAGATGGTTTGGTGTTGGAAAAGGAGACGAAGTGATTGTGCCGGCTTATACTTATTGTGCTACCGCCAATGTTGTAATACATTGCGGAGCCAAACCGGTTATGGTAGATGTTGATGAAAATACTTTTAACATCAAAATTGACACCCTAAAAAAAGTAATTTCAAAACGTACAAAAGTAATTATGCCGGTTGATATGGGAGGATTCCCTTGTGATTACGACGCCATAAATGAATTCGTAAATGCTCCGGCAATTAAAAACCTTTTCACACCTAACAACCCGATTCAAAAAGAACTTGGTAGAATTATGGTATTATCAGATGCTGCCCATTCTTTAGGAGCTGTTTATAAAGGACGAAAAACCGGTTCGCTCTGTGATGTTACAGTTTTTTCGTTTCATACAGTAAAAAATCTCACTACTGCCGAAGGTGGTGCAGTTGCATTAAACTTGCCAGAAAATTTCGACAACCAAGAACTTTACAAATTTCTGTGTGTGGCATCACTACACGGACAAAACAAAGATGCTCTGGCAAAATCAACTGGAAACTGGAAATATGATGTTATTACTGCCGGTCATAAAATGAACATGACCGATATACAAGCCTCTATCGGACTCGTAGAACTCGAACGATATGATAATGACACTCTGGTTAAACGAAAAAAAATCTTTGACTTTTACACTCATGCATTTTCAAACGATAAAAGATTTATCTGTCCGATTTACGAAACCAAAGACATTAAATCATCATATCACGTTTATTTGTTGAGAATAAATAATTGTACAGAAGAACAACGCGACGAAATCATACGGCGGATTACTTCAAAAGGAGTAGCAGTAAATGTTCACTTTCAACCATTGCCACTTTTATCTTTCTATAAAAATCTAGGCTATAAAATATCTGATTTTCCTACTGCTTACAAAAATTACAGTTGTGAGATAAGTTTGCCGGTATTCTATGATTTGACAGATGAAATGATGGAAACAGTTGTAAATGCAGTTAAAGAAAGTGTTTAATTATAAAAATTTCATAAGGAAAAATTTAGATAGTAATTACATAAATTGAGGTCATTATCACGAATATACGAATGGGTTAATTAAATTTTATTTATTAGTGTAATTTGTGGCTAATAAAACAAACGCTTATCAAAATCTAAAATAAATAAACGGATTAAATCCTGACGAAACAATTGAGGCAAGACTAATAACAAACAAAAGAAAAACTATCGTACTCATAACCAAATGCCGCTTCAATGTGTAATTATCGAAAAATACTTTTTCCATTATCTTTTCTCCGGGTTTAACAGACACAAAAAATGCAAAAATTGCAGCAACAATCATTATGGTAATAACTTCCGGGTCAACATACCCAATTCCTGAAAACTTAAATTCGAAAAGTTTCTTATAAAAAGAAAGAGCATATTTTAAAGTTTCGCTCCTGAAAAGTACCCAACCGAGAGAGGCAATAAAAAATGTTAAAATTATCCGTAAAACTTTACTTGTCTTTTCGAGTAACCTAACAAGAAACAATCTGTCTAAAATCAGGAATAATCCATGATATGCCCCCCAGATTACAAAAGTCCAGTTTGCCCCATGCCAAAGACCCGACACAAGAAATACAAACCATAAATTAAAATATAATCTGAATTTTGTATTTACCCTATTGCCTCCGAGAGGAATATAAAGATAATCTCTCATCCAGCGTCCTAAGGTAATGTGCCAGCGACGCCAAAACTCTGTAATTGATTGAGAAACATAAGGACTATTAAAATTCTCAGGAAATTTGAATCCTATCATACGGCCAATACCGATTGCCATATCAGAATATCCCGAAAAATCAAAATATATTTGAAAAGTATATGCCATTAGTCCGAGCCAGGCTAATCCGGAATTCATAGTTTGTGGATCCATTGAAAAAATTCTATCTGCCTCAGCTCCTACAACATTTGCAATTAGAACCTTTTTTGCCAGACCAATAACAAAACGATAAAATCCAATAAGCTTATTATCAATATTTTCATACTTTTCTCTATCAACAAGTTGGTCGGCGATTTCACTGTATCGCACAATTGGCCCGGCAATTAATTGAGGAAATAATAGTATATACAAGCACAAATCTGTTAGTTTCTCAAGTGGTTGATATTTTCCTCGATAAACATCTATTGCATAAGTAAATTTCTGAAATGTAAAAAAAGATATTCCTATTGGTAGAACAAGTTTTGTAAAATGTACTGCTTTAAAGCCAATAGCCTGAAGAATGACATTAAAGTTCTCGACAAAAAAGTTGCTGTATTTAAAATATACTAAAAGCCCAATATTTAAAGCTACTGAAATACTGACCCATAATTTTTTATGTTTAGGGTTTTGTGATTTAAACATCTCCTTTACGATGTAAAAATCAGCAAATATTGAAGCTATAACTACAAATATAAATTTTGGAGCACCCCAGGCATAAAAGAAAATACTAGCAATAAGAGCAACATAATTTTTATATTTTTTATCTGCTAAATAGTAAAACAGCAAGAAAAAAGGGAAAAAATAAACTAAAAAAATCGTGCTGCTGAAAACCATAAGAATATTTTTGGCAAAGATAATATTCTAATAGATAAATATAAACAGGTAACAAATATATTTATTACCTGTATTACCTGTTGGTCTTCAATAAAAAAGTATACATTATATTTTCACAACTTTTAGTGTTTCGAGATAATCATTGCAAAGATGCATTTCTACAGGTTTACCGTCAAATACGTAGTCTGAAATATATCCGGCAAATTCACGTGCAATTTCTTCGTAGTATTCATCCTGATCATAACCTTCTAAAACGACCATTCTAAATTGATATGTTTTGCCATCTTTTGTAAGTTGTACAGTTTTTGTACCTTCGGAATTATTAAATCCAGACTCCAATAAAAATTTTCCAAGATTTTCGGCATCTTCTTTTGTAACTTTATCGGTATAATATAATTCAATATTATCAAAAGTTAAAAGCTGACCGTAATTAATCATCTCTACAATTTTGAGAGTTTTAAGATTTTCGTCACACATATGTATTTCCACAGTTTTACCATTAAAAACCTCGTAAGAAATCTCATTAGCAACAATTCTAAAAAGAGACAAGTATTCGGGATCCTGATCAATGCCTTCTTTTACAACAACTCTAACTTGATAAATATCGCCGGATTTTAATAGTTGTACAGTTTTGGTTTCACCATCATCCCATCCATTATTTCTTAGGTAATTACCAAGTTTTTCAACTTCTTCAACAGAAAATCCTTTTTTATAATATATTTCAATGCTACCAAATTCTTTTTTCTTACCATATGGATTACAAGAAACGATGATTAATATTATAATACTGAAAAAAATAAATAAAAAATTTCTCTTTTTCATAATTTTTAAATTTTAGTTGTTAAACAAAATAATTCTCACTTTACGAAAATATTAAAATAAATTAAAAATTTTATAAATTTGAATTAAAATTTCGAACTTGATGAAATTATATAAAATAGCTATATTGCTACAATTAACATTTTACGGAATGGCT
>LUZK01000144.1 GCA_001603595.1 Bacteroidales bacterium Bact_19 | reverse complement strand
TTTATTTTAAAAATTTAGATAATTAACAATTAATTAGCTAAAGGCAAATTTTTATTCAGAATTAAAATATTTAATAATTTCTGTATTGCGTTTAAAGCTAACATTAAATAATGAAAATAAACCCAACAAAAAAATAAAAAAATATATGCATGAAATAATCGATAAAATCAGAAATGAATTAGTTCAAAACAGCGATGAAAATACTCATAATTCTGCACAACGTTTTTTCAAAGAAAAAATAAAGCTTTACGGGATAAAAAACGCGACTGTTCATAAAATAGCTAAACGATATTTTGAAATGATAAAAGAAAAACCAAAATCCACGATTTTTAAATATGCGAGATTTTGATGCAATCCGGATTTATAGAAGAATCATTTATTGCATGTGACTGGTCTTATTCTATTAATAAATATTACGAACATTATGATTTCCACATTTTCGAGAGATGGATTAATAATTATGTTAATAATTGGGCAACCTGCGACACTTTATGTAATCATACACTTAGAGAATTTCTCATGAAATTTCCCGAATATGCAGTAAATTTGGAAAATTTTGCTAAATCAGAAAATCGTTGGGTAAGACGTGCCGCCGCCGTAAGCCTTATTATTCCAGCCAAAAAAGGTCATTTTCTAAATGAAACTTTTGTTATAGCCACTATTTTAATTCACGATAAAAACGACTTAGTTCAAAAAGGATATGGCTGGATGTTAAAATCAGCAAGTGAATCGCATCAAAAAGAAGTATTTGATTTTGTAATTAAGAATAAAAACGCAATGCCCAGAACAACATTAAGATATGCTATCGAAAAAATGCCAAAAGAACTAAAAAATTTTGCCATGATAAAAAATTAATTTATTTAAAAATTAACTAATTTAAAATTTTTACTATAATTGTATAAATTTTTATTTTATTCATATTTATAAATAGCTAATTTAAAATGGGGGAAAAATCAAACTATGAAAACAAATTTTATTATATTATTAACATTGCTAATTTCAATTTTTGTACAAGCCCAAATTACTCCTGATTTTGAACCGTGCATATCAAGCGGAGGTAGTTCTGGATTAAATAATTTAAGATTACTTGTAGCAAAATCAAGTGATGGGATTAATTGGACGAGGACAAATTTGGTACTTTCCGATAGAGCAAGCGTTGCGGATGGGTTATTGCTTAATTCCGGTCGAATTCTTGTTTACTATGTTGCCGGATGCATAGAGATAAATAATACAGAACAACCTGCAAATCACATTAAAGTAGCATTTTCGGATGATAATGGAAGATCGTGGAATTATAAAAATGTCACATTCAACAATCTGCCTTCTGGTGGTACTCTTCCGGTTGATCCCAATGTTGTTCTTTTGGACAATGGTGATATTCACATGCTGGTAACAATTGACCCTGATCAAACAGGTCCTCAAAAACCTTGTACTTATGCAGCAATATCAACTGATGGAGGTTTTACATTTACTTTAAGTAATTCTTCTGTATTTTCAATTTCCGGTACAGATGTCCTCGACCCTGAAAATTTTAGATTTGGTCCCAACAATTGGAGATTATGGGCAGGAGGAATTCCCGGTCGTAATGTAACCGGAATTTCAACAAATGAAGCTATAAGTTTTAACAGTGAAGGAGAATATTGTTCGACACAAAATCAAAATAATCCTTCTGAATGTTATATTGTTGCAGATGTTATCAAATATGAAGAATCAACTTACAAAATGTATACTTTCGGCACAAGTCCTTCGGGACAAATTATTCGTTCATTAACATCAACAGACGGTGAAATATGGAATCTGGATCCTGAAATAATCCTTTCGGTTCAACCTTCTACAGGTATTGAAAACCTTGATGTTTGGGCACCTACAGTTATTAAAATAAACCAAAACTATTTTCTAATGATTTATGAAACTCAAATTCCGTATTCAGCAGTGTCAGAATTCTCCTACATAAACATTTTGCAAAACGATACAACACTATCAGTAAATGAAAATTTGAATCTTACAGCACGTTCATATTACTCTGATAACACTATAAGAGACATAACGTTTTTTGGAACATGGCAATCTTCAAACCCCGAAGTTGCAGAAATAGACCAATTTGGTAAACTAACGGCTCACACTCCAGGAAATACCGAAATAACAATAAACTATAAAAATTCCACAAGTAATCCTGTAATAATAACAGTAAACGATGAAAACAACTTTATCAGTTCGAATATCACGAGTTTAAATGTTTATCCAAATCCTGTAAATAATTTTATTGTTTTTGAAAATATTTCTAAATCTGAACAAATAAATTTTAAAATTGTAAATATAACCGGACAAACAATATACAACGGGAATTGTACAACAAAAACAATAATTGACGCAAGCAAATTTAATCAAGGTATGTATATTATAGTTCCGGAGAATCCGTTTGTTTGTAAGAGTATTAAAATTATTAAAGAATAACACCTAAAATTCTTGTGTTAAAAAAAATAATAATCTTTCATTTTAGAAGTTTTTCTTATAAACAATGGCACAAGCATTTATTCACAAGTTAATCTATCTGGAGATGAGAAAATTATTGTGCAATTGAAAGTCCGAATACGGTATATGATTCTGCTATATCTGTCCATTTGGATTAAATGAAGAAAATACAAAATTAATGATTTATAGTTTTAACTTGTTGTTCAATAGTCAAATATTTAAATTTAAATCCAAGATAAAAAACCTCAGGGGGAGAATTTATCTTCGAACAAAATTCGTATTCCTTAATTCTCAATTTTGAAAACAAAGAAAATAATTTCAATCTACTTTAAGTTTATACATCACAAAACTACAACTACATTCTTG
>LUZK01000143.1 GCA_001603595.1 Bacteroidales bacterium Bact_19 | reverse complement strand
TCAATATCCAAACCTTTAAGTATTTCGGGTAAATTGTTTTTTATTGATTCGATATTAATTTTCCAATGAAATTTATTGTCGAACTTTTTGATGTTTTTTAGTATTACACTTATGGTTTTTTTATCGAGGTCGGCAAAAAATTCTTCGATCTCTTTATAAGTTTTAAAATTCTCGATATTTATACTACTCATTTTTGAAATAAGATTCAAGTGAAACAGAGATTTAGGATCTGTTTCGAGTAAAGAATTGTTGCTACGCGGAGAAATATCTGCTATTACTGCTTTCCGAATTTTGTAAGGAAATTTATCGGCAAAAAACATTGCTAACTTTCCACCCATTGAATGTCCGATAAAATAAGCTGATGATATTTTATGAAATTCCAGATACTCGAGAAGATCATTTATCATCACTTCATAGTTGAATTCATCACTATGAAACGAATTGCCGTGATTTCTCAAGTCGAGCAAATGGAATTGATAATCTGCAGGAAAATATTTTACCACCGGTAACCATGAGTCTGAACTTCCATAAAGACCATGTAAGACAATAACGGTTTTGTCACCGGAGCCAATTATTTTTGAATTTAATAACATTATTATTTAAACGTCAGATGAAAACTGATTTAGAAATCTTAAATCGTTTTCAAAGAATAATCTTAAATCCCTGATTCCGTATTTTAGCATGGCAATTCTTTCTATTCCCATACCAAAAGCAAAACCGGTATATTTTTCAGGATCAATGCCACAGGATTTGAAAACGTTGGGATCAACCATTCCGCATCCCAAAATTTCGAGCCAACCGGTACCTTTACAAACATTACACCCGCTTCCACCACATAGAGTACAACTTACATCCACTTCTGCCGACGGCTCTGTAAAAGGGAAATAAGATGGCCGCATTCTTATTTGGGCACTTTCTCCGAACATCTCTTTGGCAAAATAATCAAGAGTTTGTTTCAGATCCGCAAAAGAAACGTTTTCGTCAACATACAACCCCTCAATCTGATGAAAAAAACAGTTTGCTCTTGCCGAGATAGCTTCGTTGCGATAAACTCTTCCGGGACTTAGTGACCTAATTGGAGGTTTTATCTCCGACATTTCGTGTGCTTGAACCGATGATGTATGAGTGCGTAATAAAATGTTTAATCCGGGTGAAATAAAAAAGGTATCTTGCATATCTCGGGCCGGATGATCTTCTGGAAAATTCAACATTCCGAAATTATGTGCATCATCTTCAATCTCAGGTCCATCAGTAACTATAAATCCCAGACGGGTAAATATACTTATGATTTCTGATCTTACAATTGATATGGGATGGCGAGAGCCTAAATTTTGTGGATCTCCCGGACGGGTAAGATCTACTTTTATTTCAGATTTTTCATCTATTTCAAGGGCTGCCTTTAGAGTGTTTATTTTTTCCAGAGCAGCCTGTTTTAATATATTTAGTTCTTTTCCAATCTCTTTTTTTAATTCTGCTGGAACAGTTTTAAAATCATCAAACAACGCGCTGATTGAACCTTTTTTTGATAGATATTTTATTCTGAAATTCTCAATATCTTCAATCGTCTTTGGTTGAAACGCTTCAACTTCAGCTTTTATACTTTTAATTTTTTCTAACATAATTTGTGAATAAAAAATTTGTGCAAATTTACATAAAATATTTAAAAATTAGTAACTCAAAATAGTTGCTGTTTTTTGTGACATAAAGGTTCATTAGTAATCAATCATTGCCGTTTTAGCAAATAACTGCACCGGATTTTATTTTCTTTCCACTCTTTATAATAAATATTAATTCTGCTATTGTTAATATTTTTCTCAAACTAAAAATTTTCATTCATTAAACTGAACTAAAAAATCATTATTTAAATTTAAAAAATTATTATTGCATAAATATAAAATCTATAAAAGTAATAACTGATGAAACAGAAATTTTTCCCATTACTTCTAACTATTGTATTTACAACTATTTTGATATGGAGTTTATTTTTCCGCAAATATGATTTTGAAATAAAACAATTGTATCAAAATGTAAATCCTTTAATAGGAACTGATTTTCACGGACATACTTTTCCCGGAGCGACAATGCCTTTTGGTATGGTGCAGTTAAGTCCTGATACCAGACTTGACGGCTGGGACGGATGTTCAGCTTTTCATTATTCAGATTCAATTATTTATGGATTTAGTCATACCCATTTAAGCGGTACAGGTTGTTCAGATTACGGGGATATTTTAGTAATGCCACTAACAAATTATCAGTATGATATAAAAGAAAACAGATATACTTCCAAATACCGGAAAGAAAATATAAGAGCTCATGCTGGCTATTATTCTGTTTTTCTTGATGATTATCAGGTACTTGCAGAGTTAACTTCAACTTTAAGAACTGGGTTTCACCGCTATTCCTTTCCGAATAAATCCCAAAAGTATTTTTGTATTGATTTAGAACATCGTGATGAAGTGATTGATGCCCGGATAAAACAAATTAATGATACCTGCTTTGTAGGATTGAGAAGATCATCTGCGTGGGCACAAGATCAAATTTTATATTTTGCTATTTGGTTTTCCGAGCCTGTTTCTGTCGTTGATTACGATGGAGAAAAATCTTCTGATAATTCAGGCATAATTTCCGGTAAGAAAACTAAAATCGTTGTTAAAACTTTTCAAGATAATGATAATCCTGTTGTTATTAAAGTTGCTTTATCTGCAACAGGTGAGGAGGGGGCCTTAAAAAATTTAGAGGCTGAGGCTAAAAGTATTAGTTTTGATAAATCAAAACAAAACGCAGAAAATCAATGGAATAAAGAACTTAGCAAAATACTTGTGGAGGGCGAAAATTCTGAAGATATTACTAAATTTTACACTGCTTTATATCATTGTTTTATTGTGCCCAATATTTATTCCGATGTAGATGGAAGATTTCGTGCACTCGACTTAAATGTATATGAAAATCCCGGACACGACACATACACTGTTTTTTCTTTATGGGATACATACAGGGCAATACACCCTTTATTTACTATTGTTCAACAAAAAAGAACACTTGATTTTATAAAAACTTTTCTAAATCATTTTAAGTATGGAGGAAGTTTGCCTGTTTGGGAGTTGTCTGCAAATGAAACCGGCTGTATGATCGGATATCATTCTGTGCCTGTGATTGTGGATGCATATTTTAAAGGGATTAATAACTTCGATACCTTTCTAGCTCTAAAGGCTATGATTTCTGCTGCAACAAAAGAAAATTTGGGTAAACCCGAGTTTGAAAAATACGGTTTTATACCAATGGAATTTGAGCATGAATCTGTTTCAAAAACTCTTGAATATGCTTTTGATGATTGGTGTATTGCAAAGTTTGCAAAAGCTCTAACTAAAAATGATATTTTCAGGAGGTTTATTTATCGTTCGCAGAATTATAAAAATATTTTTAATCCTGAAAATGGTTATATGCAGCCGAAATTTAACTCTGCATTTTATAACGATTTTGATCCCCGACAGGTGAATTTTAACTACACCGAAGCCAATTCTTGGCAATATAGTTTTTATGTGCCTCATGATATTTTGGGATTAATAAACTTGCATGGAGGAAAAGAAAATTTTGCAAAAAAATTAGATCAACTTTTTGCTGAAAATTCTGAAATTACCGGAACTAATCAAGTGGATATTACCGGAATGATAGGGCAATATGCTCATGGAAACGAACCGAGTCATCATGTGGCTTATCTTTATAATTATTGCGGTGAGCCATGGAAAACACAATATCTAGTGCGAAAAATAATGAGAGATCAATATTCTCATAAACCTGATGGACTTTGTGGTAATGAGGATTGCGGCCAAATGTCAGCATGGTTTGTTTTCTCTGCTCTCGGATTTTATCCAGTAAATCCAGCTAACGGAATTTATGATTTAGGTAGTCCTCTTTTTAATAAAGCTGTAATTCAACTCGAAAATGGCAGAAAGTTTACAATAACCGCCCATAATAATAATGAAAAAAACGTTTATGTGCAACAAGTGCGGTTAAATGGAAAAGATTACGACAAATTATACATTACTCATAACGATATTATGAAAGGCGGTCACCTGGAATTTTTTATGGGAGAAGCTCCGAATAAAAATATTGGAAAAAATTCTGTATATCAGTCTAAAATTAGTGGAGACTTAATAAGTCCCGTTCCATATTTTACGTATCCTTACAAAACTTTTAAAGATACTTTAATTGTGGAACTAAAAACACCTGCAAAACAGGCTGATATATACTATTCTATTGATGATTCCGAAATGTCTAAACCTGTAGAATATTCCGAGAAAATATTATTAACAAATAGTCATACAATTTATGCATATTCAATGGTTAAAGGACATGTAAAGAGTAAAATTGCAGTTGCTGAGTATAAAAAAATTCCCAATGACCGAAAAATTAAAATATTGAGCAAGTATAGTCCACAGTATTCTGCTGGTGGTGATCAGGCGTTGATTGATTTTGTGAAAAGTCCTCCAACATTTAAAAGTGGAATGTGGCAGGGATATAAAGGTCAAAATTTTGAAGCTCTAATAGAATTTAATGATGTTAAAACATTGAAAAACATCAATGTTACATTTTTGCAGGATACGCGTTCATGGATATTTTTCCCTACTAAAGTTAAGCTATTTTATTCAACTGACGGAGTTAATTTTAAACTTTTAGGAGAAAAGGTTAATGAATTTCCGTACAAGGATGAAACTGTAAAAATTCAAAATTTTTCGTTTAATACCGAGAATGTTAAAGCCAAATATGTTAAAGTTTTTGCCGAGAGTTTTGGCAAGCTTCCGGAATGGCATCTCAGTCCGGGTTATGATTCATGGATTTTTATTGATGAAATTGAAGTAAATTTGTTTTCGAATTAAAAAAATTGTGGAATGAGAATTTTCCTGATTGGATTTGCTGGTTGCGGAAAAACTTTTCTTGGAAGAAGGTCTGCAAAACTGTTGGGATTGAATTTTATTGACCTTGATTCCGAAATCGAATCTTATGCAGGAATGTCTGTGAAACACATTTTTAAAATATACGGCGAAGAAAAATTTCGTGAAATTGAAAACTTCGTTTTAAAAAATGTTGTCGAAATGGAAGATGTTTTAATTTCTTGTGGAGGTGGTACTCCTTGTTTTTTTAATAATATGAAAATTATAAAATCAAAAGGGCTCAGCATCTACTTAAAGATGAATGAAAAAGCCTTGTTTCATCGTCTGAAAAATTCAAAAAATAAGCGTCCTTTGTTAGAATCTAAAAGTGATGAGGAATTATTAAATAAAATAAGTCATTTACTTGGTAGTCGTGAAAAATATTATAACCACGCAGACGTTATTTTTGAAGCATTAAATTCTACACCTGAACAATTGGTTAAAATAATTATAAATTATTTCAACAAAATTATCTAAATCAAATCTTATATTTAAATATATATATCTACAATTTGTAGAACCCAAATAAAGGTAGAAAAAGATTAAATATTTCAAAATGAAAAATTGTCTCAAAAACGAACATTATAAGCAGCGGCTAATCCAAATTTATAATTGGAAAATGAAAAATTTTTCGGACGACCATAAATAATAGTAGTTGATCGGGGTCGAAACCCCAGTATTTAAAACAACTAAGAATTAGTTTTTGCAAACCCCAATGTTTAATAAAGTTTAAATAACTTGTTTACGGGCAATTACAATTATTTCTTCACCAAAATTTATCCAAGAAAGAAGATAATACACGACATCGTGGACAAACAATCCTAATAATAAAATTGGCTTTGGAATATTTGTGAATTTATTAAAGAAGTTTTGTCTTTCCGAACCTGAGATTGAAACTTCTATGTTGGTAGATTTGTTTTTTTTTCTCTTTAATAATGGCAATACAGTGAACATTAAAAACAATTTTAACTCGTATGATGTCTTGAATTTCAAAATTTTAAAACCAGATTTTTCAAGAGCAAGTTTAATTGTAGATTTTGAAAAATAATTTATATGCTCCACCGAAAGCATAGGCCATTTTTCTTTCTGGATTTTGGCAACCTTGGAATCAATTTGAGGAACCTGGATTACAATAATTCCATCGTCTTTTAACATTCTATTTGCCTTTTTTAAAACTTCAAGTGGTTTTTCAAGATGCTCAAGAACATCCCACAGGGTTATTATATCATAAAAATTTTCTTTTATAGGGATTTCGTAAAAGCTTCCTTTTTCGATTCTAAGATTCAAATCATTGGTAGCGTAGTGATGCATTGTTTCAGAAATTTCTATTCCGTCAACATCGAAGCCCATTTTTTTTGCAGTATAGGCGAAATGTCCCCACCCAACGCCGATATCAAACAAATTCCCGGAATTTTTAAACTTTTTTATAAGTTTAATTCTGAGTTTATGCCTTCTGAATCTTACGTAATTATTGGCTGCCCTTACAGATTTTAAAACTTCTTCATCTCTGTAGTTGCTGTATTCTATTTTGTTGCGGGTGTTTTGAGGAATAAAAACAAATCCGCAGGAATTACATTTTACTAATTTTACTTTTGCATTAGGTAAAAATTGGGTAAAATTTTCGATTTTATCCTCTGAACATATTTCACAAAAAATATTTTTTACTTTCATAATTACTTGATAGTTAGGCTCTTAAGTGTTTCATAATCAGAATAAAATACATTTAAGTCAACATTTTCGCTAATACCTTCAACTCTGCCGGATTCGCTGAACTGCCAGAAAATCCAATCACCAACTTTTTTATCGGGTTTTGATTTGGTGCTGTAATAAGCAATCCATAAAGGATAAGTTTCAAATCTTTTATCTCCTCTGAAAACACTTATGTAAAAATTTTGATACGTGTATAAAATGGGTTTTACTCCGTAGTGTTCTTCAACAATTTTCAGCCACTTAAGAACACCGTTTTTAAGACTCGTTAAACTTTGCACAGAGCTGAATCTTTCAATATCCAGAACAGGCGGCAAATCTCCGGGTTCAAGATTTACTGTTTTAATAAAATTTTGAGCCTGTAATCTGCTGTTTTCGTTTGGGCGATAGTAATGATATGCTCCACGTATGATTTTATTCTTTTTACTTTCTTTCCAGTTATAATTAAATTTTTTATCCACAAAATCTTTACCGGCTGTAGCTCTTATAAATACAAATTTAATGTTTTCATCTTCGGCGACTTTGCTCCAATTTATCTTTTTTTGATACTGCGAAACATCAAGACCGAAAATACTGTATTTTTCAAATATTGAATTTGTTTTTTGTTTTTCTTTTTTTAGGTCAACCAGCTTATCAGAAGAAAAGTAAAATTTATATAATCCGTAAATTTCGAAGCGATAATAGTACGAAGCATAAAATATTATAGCAGTAATCAAAAATATGTATAACCATTTTCTTGATTTATTTTTCTTTTTTCTGCTTCTTCGACGTGCCATTAAAGCAAATTGTTTTTCAATAAATATTCTAAAATTTGAACGGCATTTGTAGCAGCACCTTTACGCAGATTATCTGCCACAATCCAGAGGTTAACGGCATTTTCGTTTGATAAATCTTTACGGATTCTTCCGACAAAAACAGCATCCTTACCGCGAACATTAAGCGGCATAGGATATTTATTTTCACCGGGATTGTCTTCTAAAATAATTCCTGGCGAAGATTTTAATATTGATTTTAATTCCTGAATATCAGGAGTTTTTTGAAATTCAATGTTAACGCTTTCGCTATGTCCCCCAATAACCGGCACTCTCACAACTGTTCCCGAAATTTTTAAATTCGGAATGGACAATATTTTTGAAGATTCGTTAACCAGTTTCATCTCCTCTTCGGTATAATCATTATCCATAAAAGATCCTCCATGAGGTATGCAGTTAAGATCAATTTGATGAGGATAGGCCGGATTTTCAACAATTTTACTATTTCTTTCCAAAAATAACTGATTGATACCTTTGTATCCACTTCCCGAAACAGATTGATATGTTGAAACAATAATTCTTTTTAATCCATAAAATTTGTGCAATGGCCATAATACTACTACAAGCTGTATGGTGCTGCAATTCGGATTTGCAATAATATAATCTTTTTCATTTAACTGCTCGGCATTAACTTCTGGAACAATAAGTTTTATTTCTTTTTTCATTCTCCATGCTGAACTGTTATCAATAACCTTAATCTTATGTTTTGCAAATTCCGGAGCCCATTTTAAAGAAACTTCTTTGCCTGCCGAAAATATCGCCGCACAAGGATTTTTTGACAGAGCTTCTTCAAAACTGCAAATTTTAAATTCCCGATCATCAAATTTTATTGTTTTCCCAATTGATTTTTCCGAAGCAATCGGAATTAATTCATCAATTTTAATTTGGTGTTCTTGCAAAACTTTTAAAATTTCCTGGCCTACCAAGCCGGTAGCTCCCGCAACTACTAATTTCATTTCTTATTATTTTGTCCGTAAAAATATAAAATTTGGAGTATAAAGTTTATATCCTTAAATAATTATTGCTTTGTTTTTATCAAGCGACTAAACTTTTGATAAGCTTTCTCCTAATTCTTTGCACTTTTGAAGCAAATCCTTATTTTTTAAATAATCTTGACTTGCTTCATTTTTGTTTATTCCCAGTTTATCGTAAAAATTACTTAGACTTTGTTCATTCATTAATATTTGTCCGCTAAGAATCATACGTCGGGCGATAAGATAATACAGTCTGTCGCGGCACAGCAATAAATTTGTAATGTGTTGAAAAAGTTCTATGATTGGTTCGGTGTCTTTCAAGGAAGATGAGCCTAAACTCAAAAGAAGTACAAAATCTTTATTCCATTTATCAAAAGCCTGGTAATCAAGTGCATTTTCTGTTAAATTAACATTTACAAAACTTCTGAATCTGTCGAGCAATAATTTTACCGGAGCAGGGAAGTGTAAAAAATAAACAGGGCTTGCAAAAACAATAATGTCGGCATCAAGTATTTTTTTTGAAATTTTGTCCCAGTCATCGCCGCGGATGACACATTTTTTTAAAACATTGCAGCGTAAACAACCCTTACAGGCTTTTAAATTTATTTTATTGGCATCATAATCGTAAATAACAGCTTCGGGAGAGACTCCTGATAAAAAGTTTTCAAGCATTATATTAGAATTCCCTTTAATTCTGGGCGAGCCTCGAAGCACAAAAATTTTTTTCATTTTACTTTGGGAATACTGTGTTTTTGAAATAATCACTTAAAAATTCAACTTTATTTTCATCGTTGAGTCTTATATATGTAAGACCGCGATTTGAGTACATTTCGCCCAAGACAGTTTTTCCGTGATTTTCCCATATTACGCAAACATTATTAGTATCGTTAAAAACATGTTTAACATCAAAAAGCAAATATTCGTATCTTCTGTGCAGTGCTTTCAGAAAAATCATTACTCGTTCTCTGCCTTGAATTACAGGTTTGTATGGAAAATCAAGACTAACATTTTCGGAGAGATTTTTCTCTATCTCTTCGTAATTTCGTTCATTTAAAATTTGAAAAAAATAAACAGAAAACTCTTTTAAATTTGAAAAGTCCATAGTAGTAAATTTTTCCAAAAATAATATTATCGCACAAAAATTTCGCTAATTAGAAATAAAATATAATTTTGAAAACTTAAAACATAATAAAATGATGATACGAATAAAAATTATTGGACTAATTTCTTTACTTTTCTTTGCTATTTCATGTGATTTTAAAGCAAAGGATAATAAAAGTGAAAATCAATCAGGTGATAAAATTTCGATAGAATATCTTGAAGATTTTACTGTTTTTAATAAT
>LUZK01000052.1 GCA_001603595.1 Bacteroidales bacterium Bact_19 | reverse complement strand
CCGCAAGGTCCGCAGGGCATTCAGGGACCAACAGGACCAGTTGGACCGCAAGGTCCGCAAGGAATTCAAGGTCCTACAGGACCAGTTGGACCGCAAGGTCCGCAAGGTATTCAGGGACCGACAGGACCAGTTGGACCGCAAGGTCCGCAAGGCATTCAGGGACCGACAGGACCAGTTGGACCGCAAGGACCGCAAGGCATTCAGGGACCGACAGGACCAGTTGGTTGTGCGACTCCTAATTATGTAATTAAATCAGACGGAACTAGTGCAACTTGTACAACTGCCCCAATTTATGACAATGCAGGTTTAGTAGGAATAGGGACAACATCTCCTACAAACAAAGTTCATATTTACGAGAATGGAATAAATAGTGGTCTATTTATTGAAGAATACAATAATGGTCAAGCTTTAATAATCGAAGAAAACGGTAATGGAGAAGGTATTTTATTAACATCACGTGAAAATGGTTCAGCAATTTACTCAACAGCAGAAGGGAATGTAACTTCAGCTTCTATAACAGGATATTATTATGCAGATACAAGAATTAATCCTGGAGCTGCAATAACTAAAGTAGGAGTTGATATTTTATCTTCCGGAGCACTTGTAGCAGGATCTACAAATATCGGACTTAGAGTTGATGTCAGTGGAGGTACAACAAATTATGCCGGATTATTTACGGGTGGTAACGTAGGTATAGGAACAAATACTCCTGCTCAAAGATTGCATGTTGTAGGAACAACCCGAATAAGCACTCTTGCCAGCGGAGCAAATGGAGCGATTGTTAGATCAGATACAAACGGGGACCTTTCGATTACCAATTTTACAGGTAATTCATCAGATGTTCTATTAGGAAACGGGACTTTTGGACCTATTGACAATATAGCATGGAGAACCACTGGAAATACGGGGACGGTTGCAGGAACAAATTTTCTTGGAACTACGGATAATCAAGCATTGGACTTTAGAACAAATAATTTAATTCGCTTCAGAATTACAACTACAGGTCAAATTTTAGGATATTATGATGGTGCTGCAAACTCACCTACATACTCTTTCAATAATAATACTAACATGGGGATGTATAGAAGTGCAGATAATCAATTAAGCTTTTCAACGAATGGTTTAGAAAGATTAAGAATAACTACCGATGGAAGAATTCAAACGGTTCAGGATGGCACTGCAGCATCTCCGGTATATTCTTTTACTAATAATACCGGAATGGGAATATGGAGAGCAGGTGCAAATATCATGGCATTTTCTACAAGTTCCTTAGAAAGAATGCGAATTTTAGCCAATGGACAATTTGCTGTAAATACTACAGCTCCATATGCTGGAGATTTATTATCTGCAGTTGGTTCTAATGCAACTTTAGCTTGGGCATTAAATGGCTATCACACTGGAACAGATGGAGGTGGGTTATATGCTGAAAATACAAATACTGCAAATGGATATAATGCAATGGAAGGAATAGTTAGATATAATAGTACATCATATACTCCATCAGGTGTCTTCGGATTACATATTTCTAATAGTGGATATGGCAGAGGAGTTAGAGGAGCAACTAATTCTGGAGACGGTATTGGAGTTTTAGGTTCATGGCCTAACACAGGTAGTGGTTGGGCTGGTTTATTCGAAGGTGATCTTGGATATACAGGGTGGTTTGGTTTTGCTTCTGACATAAAGCTCAAAAAGAATATTACTAAAATTAATAGTGCTATTAATATCATTTTGAATTTAAACCCTGTAGAATATAATTATGATACAGATAATTATCCATATGCAGGTTTCAGGTCTGAAAAAAGTTTTGGTTTTATTGCTCAAGAATTAGAAACAATAATACCTGAATTAGTAAAAGAAAAAATTTTAGACCTAAATGCTACAAAACCACTTGACAAAAAATCAAAAAACGAAGCAAATATTCAAAAATTTAAAATGATTGATTACATCTCCCTAATTCCTATTCTAACAAAAGCAATACAAGAACAACAGCAAATAATTGAAAATCAACAAAAAACAATTGAAGAATTACAAAAAACTCTAGATGACGTTGTCAAAAGATTAGAAAAATTAGAAAATCAATAAAGACATAAATGTCATGAAGTCAATGATAAAAATAAAACTTATTCTGATACTTGCTTTATTTTACGGTGTTGCATATGGTCAACTTTTCGTTAATAACGGGAGTAACATAAATGCACGCTACGGTGTTCACGTTTACATAGGCGGAACATTCCAAAACCAAAATAACGGGAATGCAAATATAGAAGCATTTGCCGGAACTCCTGCAGAAATTTTCATTACAGGAAATTTGGTAAATAATGCTTTTATTTCTGCAGATGGACATATACGATTATTGGGAGATTGGATTAACAATAACACTTTTAATGCAGGAATCGGAACAGTTTTTATGGAAGGTGGTAATCAGTTGCTTAGCGGAACTTCCGTGACACAGTTTCATAATCTTACACTTCAAGGTACCGGCGTTAAAACTCAAACCATTGATAAACAATGTAATGGCATTTTAAATCTTACTGATAGAGAATTGGCTACTCAAACTCATGGATTCTATGTTTTAAACACTGACCCTAATGCTGTGCAACGTATTACAGGTTTTGTATCAAGTTTAAACGGAGGATTTTTAAGCCGTAACACAAACTCTAACTCAAATTATTTATTTCCTGTTGGCTCAACAATTGGTGTTTTTAGATATAGACCAGTAGAAATAGAACCTGCGAATAATGCTGCAAATACTTATACTGTTCGGCTTGCTAATGTTGATGCAAGTATTGAATCCTATGACATTAACTCTCACACAAGCGAAGTTTGTCAAATAAATCCAAACTTTTACCATCAAATAAACAGAACTTCGGGAGGGACAGCCGCAGATATAACCATATTTTATGACCAAGCTGCTGATGGTAATTGGGATGGAATTGCAAATTGGGAAGCTGCTCCTTTTAATGAATGGCAAGAAATTTCAACCAGCTTTACAGTTGCTGATGTTCCAATGTACAGAGCAGTTGTAAACAATTGGAATGATTTTTCTGATATACCTTATGCATTATACAAATCATCCGTAATAATTACTTTTAACGATTTTGGTCCATTTTGTCTTGGTACTCCAAATTTCACTTTACCAACAACATCAAATGAAGGAATCCCGGGAACCTGGACGCCGGCTTTTGTAAACACATCTGTTTTGGGAACACAAACCTACACCTTTACTCCTAACCCACCTCTGGTTTGTGCTACCCCATACTCTATTGACATTGAAGTAATTGACTGTTGCAATGTATCGATAACCGCCAATGCAACTAATCCTCAATGTTATGGAAATAACGGGACAATAACGTTTTCGGCAGTAAACGGGCAAGCACCATTTACATTTACTGTTAACGGAAATCCAGCAACATCTCCATATAGTGCTCCTGCAGGAACATATACCGTTCAAGTTACTGATGCGTTAGGTTGCACTGACAACACTGTTGTTACAATTACATCACCTTCTCAATTAAATGTAAGTTATTCTTTCAATCCTATTTTATGTTATGGAGATAATACAACTGTTCTTGTAACAGCCTCAGGAGGTGAACCACCTTACACAGGGGCCGGAGCATTTCAGGTTTCAGCAGGGAATTATAATTATGTAGTAACAGATAATAATGGATGTGCTGAGTCGGTGAATGTAAATATTACTCAGCCTGCTCAATTGCAGGTTACATTAACAACTGCCCCTGCACAATGCGGAAATACAGGTGGGTCAATATTTTCAAGTGTATCGGGGGGCACTGGAAATTATTACTATATTTGGTCCAACGGTAATACATCAGAGTTTATTTCCAATATTAATCCCGGAGCTTATACATTAACTGTTTCAGATGAAAATTCTTGTAGTCTTTCTGTTTCTACTAATGTTGGAATTTCAGGTTTCTTATCCCCAACCATAACTCAAATTTCACCAATAACATGTTATGGATATTCAAATGGAGCTTTACAGGTAAACGTTGCCAATACTGTTAATCCTGTTTCGTACTATTGGAATAATGGAATCAACAGTCCGTTTAATAATAATTTAGCTTCAGGAATTTACAATGTAACCGTAACAGATGGTTGGGGATGTCAGGGTACCTCAAGCTTTGATTTGCAAGATCCTCAACCTATTATTATTTCAGAAACACTTAATCACCCTTCATGCAACGGAAATCCTGATGGAAGCATTAGCCTTTCCATTTCAGGAGGAACACTCCCCTATTCATTTATGTGGAATACCGGAAGTACATCTAGTTCTATTAATAATTTAAGTTCGGGTTCATATCAGGTTACTGTTTCTGATGCTAATAATTGTATTGCTTCAAAAACATTTATTTTACAACAACCTGATTTAATTTCACTGGAATACGTAGCTCACAATGTTTCCTGTGCAGGCTATAAAGATGGTGCTATTTACTTAAATGCAATAGGCGGTACAGCGCCATTTAATTTCGGAATTATTTATGACAATTATACATTATCCGGACAAAATCATAACAATCTTTCTACAGGAACATATACAGCTATTGTAACAGATATAAATGGTTGTTCAGACCAAAAAACTATTTCTATTTCTGAACCTTATCCGTTAAGTGCTTCGGTAACAGTCTCAAATCCCACATGTATAGGAATCAGTAATGGAGAAATTGAAGTTACTGTTATTGGTGGAACAGCCCCTTACTATTTCACGTACAATCAGAATGTTGTTGATTTTCATGTTTTAACCGGACTTCCCGAAGGAGTTTACAATGTTACAATTACAGATGCTAACGACTGTAAGTATGAAATAAAAGCAATCTCACTTACCGACTACCAAGTTGATTGTATTGTAATACCAAATGCCTTCACCCCCAATGAAGATGGTATAAATGACACATGGATAATAGAAAATATTGAATTGTTTCCAAGTGCTTACATTTATGTTTACAACCGCTGGGGACAAGAACTATGGGTTGGGCGTCCCGGTGAAAATTGGAATGGAACATACAAAGATAAACTTGTACCTACCGGACCATATCTCTACGTAATAAATCTATATAATGGGACAAAACCTTACGTAGGAATTGTTACTGTAATTTATTAGTAAAAAGTATTTCCAGTTTTTCTTTTATAGCCTCTAGGGGTTCTCTCTAATTTAAAGTTTATTATTCTATATTATTGTGTGATTTTAATTAATTATGATTGAATATGAATAAATAATGTCAAAATACACAATTTGTGATACTACCACAAATTATAGATAAATTGACATTAAAATTGAATAATTAGTATCATTACCTAAATTTTTCAAAATCTGATAAAAATCTTTTTTATAATTCAAAAATTCTTTTAGATTTGTAGGCTTAGAACAAAAAAATTAAACCAAAATAAATATGAAAAACGTACATGAATTAAAAGCTAAAGTAAAGAAATTGACTGAATGGTCATACGTTTGGCATCCAATAGAAAGAGGCTACAACAATCGTACTTTATATGTTAATGTTGGCACTCTCGAAATTAAAGAAAAACCTGTAAGTCAGCAAATGAAAGAAAAATTTGTTGGCGGAAAAGGTTTCGGATTACGTTTATTGTGGGATGCGACAACTCCTACAACAAAATGGAATGACCCTGAGAATGAAATTATTATTTCTCCTGGTCCCATCGGAGGTATTACCCAATATTCTGGAGCCGGAAAATCTTTAGTTGTTTCTCTTTCTCCTCAAACTGACTCCGTAATGGATTCCAACGTAGGAGGATTTTTTGGCCCGTTCATGAAATTTGCAGGATTCGATGCTCTCGAAATTCAAGGTAAATCAGATAAAGACATAATTATTTATATTGATGCCATAAATCATAAAGTTGAAATTTTTGAAGATCCCGGGTTTTCGACAGATTCTCATATTTTAGGTGAAGAACTAACGGAATATTTTGCTAACGACCCAAAAGAAGCAAAAAATATTGGGATAGTATCTTCAGGAGCTGCTGCAGATCATTCTCTAATAGGTATGTTAAACTTTACTTTTTGGGATGTTAAAAGAAAAAAAATACGTTTAAAACAAGCAGGACGTGGTGGTATTGGCACAGTTTTCCGTGATAAAAAGATTAAAGCAATCGTTGCAAAAATTGATGGTGTTAAGCCAAACTTGAACAACGTTGCCGACATGGAAAAAATCACCGTTCCCGGCCGTGATTACGCTAAAGAAATGGCAGAATACGACGACATTCAAAATCAAATGAGGAAAAAAGGGACTGCCAATATCGTCAATGTAATGAGTGATTATGATTTATTACCTACTCACAACTTTAAATTCGGTTCTCATAAAGATGCATATAAAATTCATAGCGACATATTGAGAGACAAATATTTTACTCAAGGAATTAATGACGGATGCTGGATTGGTTGTGCTATGCAATGTGCAAAGGGAGTAGATGATTTTATTCCTAAAACCGGACCTTACAAAGGACAAAAAGTTATTGTTGACGGTCCTGAATACGAAACAGCTGCAGGCTTAGGATCAAATCTCGGAATATTCGATTACGATGCAATAATAGAACAGAATTTTTATTGCGACACTTATGGAATTTGCACTATCACCTGGGGTACAATAGTTGCCTTTTTAATGGATTGTTACGAAAATGGTATTATCAATAAAGAAATTACCGGCGGATTAGAATTAAATTTCGGTAACATCCCTGCTGCTCTCGAACTTCTACATCAATGTGCACGTGGCGAAGGTTTCGGAAAAATTGCAGGAATGGGTGTTCGTAAAATAAAGCAATATCTTATTGAAAATTATAATGCCGATCCTAACTTCCTCAATGATATTGCAATGGAAAATAAAGGACTGGAATATTCACAGTATGTTTCGAAAGAATCTCTAGCTCAACAAGGCGGTTATGCAATGACCAACAAAGGTCCACAACATGACGAGGCATGGTTGATTTTTATGGATATGGTTAATAACCAAATTCCAACTTTCGAAAATAAAGCTGATGCTCTCCATTGGTTCCCAATGTTCAGAACATGGTTCGGATTACAAGGACTTTGTAAAATTGTTTGGAACGATATTATTCCTCCTGATAATAAATTCGAAAAAGAACCACATAAAATTCCTAAACATGTTAAAAATTACCTCTCTGTATGGGAAGGTGTTACAGGTATTCCAATGACCGAGGAAGAGCTTATACGTCAATCCGAACGCGTTTATAATTTCCAGAGAATTTTTAATATCAGAAGAGGTTATGGTCTCAGAAAACACGATGCTCAACCATACAGAGCTGCAGGTCCAGTTACCGTAGAAGAATACGAATCCAGAGCAGAAAGATACGATGGACAATTGAAAGAGTTAATAGGTGTTGATCCTGTAGGGAAAAGTACTGAAGAAAAAATAAAAATTCTCAGAAAATATCGCGAAGAACAATACGAAAAACTTCTGGATGCTGTTTACGAACGTAGAGGATGGAATAAAAACGGGGTACCAACTATCGAACATCTCAAAAAAATCGGAATGGATTTACCTGAACTAATTGAAGTTGTTGCTCCACTACAATAATGATTTAAAGCCCTTTTAAAAGGGCTTTTTTAAATTTTTTGATTATGACTTTTATGGAGATCCAAAAAATACTTAAAAACAAAACTGTTGGCATTGCGGGATGTGGCGGTTTAGGATCAAATTGTGCTGTTGCATTGGCACGTGTTGGAGTTGGAACATTGATAATTGCCGATTTCGATAAAATTGAAGAATCTAATTTAAACAGGCAATACTACTTTTACGATCAAATTGGTTTACCAAAATCCGAAACTTTAAAGGAAAATATAAAAAGAATTAACCCAAAAGTTAATGTAATAAATCATCAGGTTTTCGTTGATGAGAAAAATATTCCTGTCATTTTTAAAGATTGCGACATTATTGTTGAAGCTTTTGATAAAGTCGAAGCTAAAGAAATGATAATTAAAACTGTTAATAAAGTTTTCCCGGATAAATATCTTGTTTGCGGCATTGGAATGGCAGGTTGGGGACAAAATGCACTGATTAGAGAACAAAGATTTGGAAAATTAATAATTTGTGGCGACGGAATAAACGAAATCAGTGATAGTAATCCTCCTCTTGCTCCCCGTGTTGGAATTGTATCAAATATGCAGGCAAATATTGTCTTAGAATTATTATTAAAAAATAACTAACTATGCAAATAACATTAAACAACAAAATTGAAGTCTTTCCGAACGAAACTTTAACAATTAAAGAAATTTTGGAATTAAAAAAATTTACATATCCAAAATTAATCGTAAAACTCAATGATGTTATAATTGAAAAGGAAGATTTTGAATCTACTTTTCTAAAAGAAGGAGATAATCTTATAATACTCCATCTTTTAGCAGGAGGTTGATTTTTATTAAAATATTAACAAAAATCATAATTATTAAATTAGATTAATTATACATTTGAACTCAATTAAATAAAATTGTTATGAAGGCACTTGTAAAAGCAAAAGCAGAAAAAGGTATTTGGATGGAAGATGTTCCAATGCCTGAAATGGGAGCAAACGATGTTATGATTAAAATTCGCAAAACCGCAATTTGTGGAACGGATTTACACATTTACAAATGGGACGAGTGGTCGCAAAAAACAATAAAAGTGCCAATGGTAATTGGGCATGAATACGTTGGAGAAATTGCTGATGTCGGAGCTAATGTTAAGCACATGTTTGCCATAGGAGAAAGAGTTACCGGTGAAGGTCATATAGCTTGTGGAGTTTGCAGAAATTGCCGCAGAGGATGGGCTCATATTTGTGAAAACACTTATGGAGTCGGTGTTCACAGACAGGGCTGTTTTGCTGAATATCTTGTAATACCTGCTTCAAATGTAGTTAAAATAAACGAAAAGATTAGTGATGAGATATGCTCTATAATGGATCCGTTCGGAAATGCCACTCACACTGCTTTGTCATTTAATTTGCTTGGTGAAGATGTTATTATTACAGGTGCAGGCGGACCAATCGGAGCTATGTGCGTTGCAATTGCAAAATTTGCAGGGGCTCGTAATGTTTTCGCTGTAGAACCCAACGAATATCGCCGACAATTAGCAAAAACAATGGGAGCTGATGTTTGCGTTAATCCTCTGACAGAGGATCTTCGTAGCGTTCTAAATAATTATAATATCCAAGGTTTTGATGTTGGGCTCGAATGCAGTGGTAATGGAGTTGCATTCAATCAGATGGTTTCGGCAATGTACAACGGCGGGAGTATTGCTCTTTTAGGTATATTACCTTCAACTTCGCCCGTAAACTGGAATGAGATTATCTTTAAAGGCTTAAAACTAAAAGGTATTTATGGACGCGAAATGTACGAAACATGGTATAAAATGGAAGCTATGTTACTTGCAGGACTTGATATCAGCAAGATAATTACTCACAGATTTAAAATTGATGACTACATTAAAGGATTTGAAGCTATGGAATCCGGAAATTGTGGAAAAGTAATATTAGATTGGCAATAAAATAAATTATAATACAAAAAAAGAGGCTGTTTTTGAGGCAGCCTCTTTTTTTTATTTAAGTTTGAATTCCTCAGGAACTTCTATTGGAGCTACTTTCACAGGAGGCACACCTTGTACGATAACACTTACAACAACTCTTCTGTTTAATCTTCTAATTAAATCATCAGTTGTTTTAATGGTGATATTTTCACGTTTACCTCTGTAATCAGTTTCGACTTGATTTTTAGTAACACCTTTAGCAAACAAATAATCAGCAACAGCATTAACACGATTGCGACTAAGTTCGATATTGTATTCATCTGCACCATAATGGTCTGTATGCCCGGTTAATTTAATTTTTGCTGTTGGATTTGCTTTAAGATATGAAGCAATAAAATCTAAATTTTGTTTATATTCCGGTTTTATATCATACTTATCGAAATCAAAGAAAATATTTTCAATTACTGACTCGGTAAATACCTGTTTTTCAGAATAAAAGAATGTACCATTATCGTAATTCAAATTTTTGTTTTCACGATAATAAGTTGGCACATAAACATTTACCGGAATTAAAGCAGCTTGTCCGCTCACAAATTTAATTTCAGCACGTTGATTATACATTCGGGAATCGGGATAAATATTTACAGCTAAGGCTTCATCCCAACCTAAAGCGGCAATATCAATTTGAGAAGCATTTACACCATATGATAATAAAATATTTTTAACATTTTCTGCTCTTTGTCTCGACAGGTTAATATTGTATTCATGATTACCGGATTTTGAAGCAAAGCCAGTAATTTGTATTTTCTGATTATTATTTGATTTTAAGTAGTCAGCCAATACTTTTAAATCAAACTTAAACTCCTCCTTTACATCAGCACTGTTTTTAGCAAAAACAACATTTTTTATAAGATTAGTTGTTGTTTGAGTTTGAGCCTGTGTTTGAGTTTGAGCCTGTGTTTGAATTTGAGCCTGTGTTTGAGTATCATTTTGAGCCAAAAATGGTCTGGTATCAATTGTCATATTTGCATTAGAAATATTCCAGTTTCCATCTTGTGGAACAACAACATTAATACTCATTAAATCATTATCATCAGCAAAAGCAACAATTTTATAATCTCCGGCTTTAATGTTATTAAAAGCATAATTACCATTTTTATCAATTTCTACGTTAGCTAGTTCTTCACCTGTTTTATTATTAATAAGTTTAACTCTCATCTTCATTTTGAGTTCTTCAAGATCCGGATCCAAAGTTATAACCCCAGAAAGAGATGCCAACATTGGGGCTTTTTCGTCAACTAAATTAATACAATCGCATTCTCCCATATCCGGACGACGTTTGTTATCATTTACCGGACAAAATGCAAATATTGGTGTATTTTCGAGTATATATCCCATATCATTTCCTGAAGTACTAAACGGAAATTTTAAATTAATGGGGGTACTACATTTTTTTGTTTCAGGATTAAAACTTGAATAAAACATATCAAAACCACCAATATTTGTATGTCCTTCGGAAGAAAAATATAACGCCTGTCCATTTCGCATTATATAAGGCATTTCTTCATGATATTTGGTATTGATTTCCTTACCGAGATTTACTGGTTTTGTCCAATTACCTTTTTCGTCTCTATCGCTGTACCAGATATCTAAACCACCTTCTCCCCCTCTTCTCATGCTGGTAAAATAAATTCTCCTTCCGTCATGAGTAATAGTAGCATGCGATTCCCAACGTTTTGTATTTAATTTTTTTACAGGTTTTGCAGGCTGATATTTTCCATCCTCGAATTTACTTACCCATAAATCGCCATTATCGTATTTATCAACTACTAAATATAATTCGGAGCCATCAGATGTTGCAGTAACAGGGATATAAGGATAAGGAATTTTCAAATCATTATGAATATTTACTGGATTATAAAAGGTGCCATCTTCTCTCATATCAGCCATAAAAACTTTATCAAAAGGACCTTCACTGTAGTCTTTATCCCAATTAATATCAGGAGGAAAAATATTATACTTTCCATTAGTAAAAATTAATCTTTTTGCATCATAGCATAATATCGGGCAGCGAACGTGTGGATCTTTTAAGCCTTCAACAGTTATTTTTTCAATTTTCATGTATCTTTCGTCAAAAATCTGCATTGCATCCTGACAGGATTGAATTTCGCGTTGTAAAAAAGAACCTCTGATTGATTTCTTTTCCTTTTTAGGCATCATGCTTTCATAAGTACGAAAAGCATCTATTGCTCTGGTGTAATCTTTATTTAATCTATATGCTACTCCAAGGTAATACCATGAATTTACGGGAGCTTTCTTTTGTCTGAAATTACTTTTATATTTTGTTGTTGTTTTTTCAGTTGCAAATTTTAAATATTCAATCGCTAAATCAGTATTTTGGCCACTTTCGCTGCTAACATAACAATAACCAATTTTATACGAAAGATTATAATTCTGTTTATCTGTGGCGTAAAGTTGATTATAAATATTTAATGCATCATCATACTTTTCTTGAATCAATAAATTTTCCGCTTGCCTCCATTTTTGGCCATTACTTTCATCTTGAGACTTGACATCAATTGTTAATAATAATAACAAAATTATATTAAATAATAACTTAAAATTCTTCATATCTAAATTGTTTAATTTTATGCAAATATATAATATTAATAAATAAAAATAAAAAATCTTATCAACATATTTATAAACTTTATTTTAAATTTACGAAATATGTTTTTGGAGCATATTTTACTAATAAGAACAAATATTTTTTATTAAAATAAAAATTGTAATTATATTCGTGCTGCCAAAAATAAAATTATATTATTATGCAAAAACTACTTTTATTAGGAGACGAAGCAATTGCACAAGGTGCTATAGACGGAGGAATATCAGGCTTTTATGCTTATCCCGGAACACCTTCAACTGAAATAATGGAGTATGCTCAACATTCAAAAGAAGTTAAAGAAAAAGGCATACATGCAATTTGGTCGGCAAATGAAAAAACTGCTACAGAATCAGCAATTGGTATGTCTTATGCCGGTAAACGTGCCATGGCTCAAATGAAACATGTTGGTTTAAATGTAGCTGCTGATGCATTTATTAATGCCTCAATAACCGGTGTTAATGGCGGTTTAATTATTGTTGCAGCAGACGATCCTTCTATGCACTCATCTCAAAATGAACAGGATTCACGTTTTTACGGTGATTTTGCTTTAATTCCGATACTTGAGCCTTGCGACCAACAAGAGGCTTATGATATGGCCTATAATGGTTTTGAATTAAGCGAAAAATTTAATGTCCCCGTATTGTTAAGAATTACCACCCGTCTTGCTCATAGCAGAGCCGGAGTAAGTACTTACGAAAAAAAAGAGCAGTTAAAAGGTGCATTGCCCAAAGATCCTCGCCAGTTTGTATTGCTGCCATCCATAGCAAGAAGAAACTATAAGAGATTGCTTGAAATGCAACCTGCTATTTTAAAAGATTCAGAAGAATCAAAATACAATAAATACATCGACGCATCTGATAAATCTCTTGGAATTGTTGCCTGTGGAATAGCTTACAATTATTTAATGGAAATTTTCAACGGTAATTGTCCTTATCCGGTTGTAAAAATATCTCAATATCCTATTCCCGAAAAACACTTGAGAAAGCTACGCAGCAAATGTTCAAGCATTTTGGTTCTCGAAGATGGATATCCTTTTGTTGAAAGACAATTACGCGGATTTTTCAACGAAGGATTTGAAATTAAAGGTCGTCTCACCGGAGATTTACCACGCGATGGCGAATTAAATCCAAATCTTGTTGCAAAAGCCTTAGGAAGAGAATTATGCGAAGGACAACAAACTCCGGAAATTGTTAAAATGCGGCCACCATCATTATGTATGGGTTGCGGACATAGAGATGTTTACAATGCCTTAAACGAAGCTATTGCCGAATATGGTGAAGGTAGAGTTTTTTCTGATATTGGTTGTTATACTTTAGGCGCATTACCTCCTTTTAATGCAATAAATTCTTGTGTGGATATGGGAGCTTCAATAACAATGGCTATCGGAGCTGCTGATGCAGGACTCGTTCCTTCGATCGCTGTTATTGGGGATTCAACTTTTACACATTCTGGAATGACAGGATTACTTGATGCAGTTGTTAAAAATTCTCCGATTGTTGTAATAATATCCGACAACTCAACTACCGGCATGACCGGAGGTCAGGAATCTTCTGCAAAAGGTCGTATTGTTAATATTTGTAGAGGCATTGGAGTTCATCCCGACCACATAAGAGTTATTACTCCTTTGAAGAAAAACCACGACGAAAATGTGGCGATAATTAAAGAAGAATTGGCATACAACGGATTATCAGTAATTATTCCTCAAAGAGAATGTATCCAAACCGCAGTGAAAAATAAAAAAGAAGCAAAAAAATAATATAAAAACAAAACACATGAAAACAGATATAATTTTAGCAGGTGTTGGAGGTCAAGGCATTTTAACAATAGCAGCTACAATAGGAATGGCTGCCGTTAACAAAAATTTATACCTCAAACAATCCGAAGTTCATGGCATGAGTCAAAGAGGAGGAGATGTTCAATCTCACCTCAGAATTTCAGATACTCCAATTTATTCTGATTTAATCCCCAAAGGTTGTGCCGACATTATCCTTTCTGTAGAACCTATGGAAGGATTGAGATATTTATCTTACCTTAAACAAAACGGATATCTTATCACTAATAGTGTTCCTTTTAATAATATTCCGGATTATCCCGAAATGAAGGAGTTGATGAAAGTATTGGAAGGTATTCCGCGTAAAATTATTCTCGATGCCGACAGCATTGCAAAAGATACAGGTAATGCAAGAGCCTCCAACATTGTAATGTTGGGAGCAGCTGTTCCTTTTTTAGGAATGAGTTTAGAAGATCTCGAAGGTGGAATTAAATCCCTTTTCGGACGTAAAGGCGAAGAAATCGTTGAATTAAATATTAAAGCACTTAGAGCAGGCTACGAATTCACAAAATCAAAAATGTAGAATAAGTCTGATAAAAAAAGCTGCGAAAATTTCGCAGCTTTTTTTATTTTTGTAGAAAGAAATTTTTATGGAAAACTATATAGTATCAGCCAGAAAATACAGACCAGACAGCTTTCAAATGGTTGTGGGACAAGATGCAATAACAAAAACTCTTAAAAACATCATCAAATTAAATCAAATAGGACAGGCTTATTTATTTTGTGGCCCGCGTGGTGTTGGAAAAACAACTTGTGCGAGAATTTTTGCGAAAACAATCAACTGTACTAATTTATCGGAAGATGGCGAAGCCTGTAATCAGTGTGAATCTTGCGTTTCGTTTAACAGCCAAAGGTCTTTGAATATTCACGAACTCGATGCCGCATCCAACAACTCTGTTGATGATATAAGAAATCTCATTGATCAGGTGAGAATTCCCCCCCAAATTGGAAAATATTCCGTATATATCATTGACGAGTTTCACATGTTATCCTCAAATGCATTTAATGCATTTCTAAAAACTTTAGAAGAACCTCCAAAACATGTTGTTTTTATTCTGGCAACAACCGAAAAACACAAAATTATTCCAACCATATTGTCAAGATGTCAGATTTTTGATTTTAACAGAATATCTGTAGAAGATATAAAAAAAAGACTTGAATTTGTCGCAAAAAATGAAAACATCATTGCTGAATCGGATGCTCTTCACATAATAGCCCAAAAAGCAGACGGTGCTATGCGAGATGCTCTTTCAATATTCGACCAGATAGTGAGCTTTACCGGAGGAAAAATAACTTATGATGAAACAATAAAAAACTTAAATGTCCTCGATTACGATACTTATTTTTATATAACAGAAGCTCTTGTAAACGGAGATTATGTGAAATCTTTACAAATTTTTGATAATGTTATAAAAAGAGGTTTTGAAGCTTCTTATTTTATTAATGGTCTTGCATCACATTTCAGAGATTTGTTAATGGTTAAAGACCCCGGAACAATAAACCTTATTGAGGTTGGAGAAAACATTAAACAAAAATACTTAACAAACAGTTCTCTCTGCTCTGTTCAATTCTTATTTAAAGCTATTGATATTGCAAATACTACCGACCTATCCTATAAAGCAGCTCAAAACAAACGGCTTCTTATTGAATTGGCATTATTAAAAATAAGCAATATCAATAAAAATCTTGGAACAATAACTGAAACACAAAATCAACCTGAAAAACATCCTATTACAAAAGTAGAAGAAAAACCTACACAATATTTAACTGGATCGACTACGACTAAAGAAAATACAACACAAGCACAAACTTCAACAAATACAAAAGCAGGCAAAGAAAGTTTAAGTCAAGGGAAAATAGGAATTTCTTTAAAAAACAAACTTCAACAAAAAGCCTCTGAAGAACAAATTGTTAAAGAAGAAGAAAAAAAAACTTATGGAAAAGATTTAATTACGCCGGATAAAGTTGAATCTGCATGGGTAAAATATGCTGAATATGAATCCGAAAACCCCCGTCTTAAAGCCTTCCTGAATAATCATGTCCCAAAACAGAAAGAAGGTAATACTTACTTTGTCGTTGTTGAAAATAATGCCATAAAAGAAAAATTGGAAAGTTTCCGACAAAGAACACTTGATTTTATGCGGACAGAACTTAATAATGAAGATTTTGACATCGAATATAATGTTGGAAAGGCGAGTCCAAAAGTGGACTATAAAACTCCCACTGAAAAGTTTCATGAATTATTAAAAGAAAAGCCTGAAATTGTAAAATTAAAAGAAAATCTGGATCTTGATCTAGAGTAGATTATTATAATCGTTGACGAATTGTCTCATATAAAACTATTGACGTAGAAACTGAAACATTTAGAGATTCAGTTTTGCCGAACATAGGAATTTTGATTTTATCATCACATCTTTTCAAAACAGAATTTGAAATACCATTTTCCTCCGATCCTAAAACAAAAGCTGCTGGTTTATTAAAATCAAAAGAATAAATGTCGAGATTAGCCTTTTCAGTGACAGCATAAACATTAACTCCAAACTGTTGTAAAATCATAATTGCATCAACTAGATTCGATTCTCTGCAAACTTTAATGTTAAATAAAGCTCCCGCAGATGTTTTAATAGCATCTTCACTAATGCGAACACTGTTTTCTTTGGGTATAATAATTGCATCAACACCTGCACATTCGGCAGTTCTGGCAATAGCTCCAAAATTCCGAACATCTGTAATTCCATCTAAAATAACAAAAAGAGGTTTTTCCTTGTTTTGAACAATTTCTTCGATTATTTCAGCAAGTAAAAAATAATTTATTGGACTAAGATATGCAATTGCTCCCTGATGATTTGATTTGCACAATTTATTTAATTTTTCTACTGGAACATGTTGAATTTGGATTCCTTTCTTCTTAATTTCTTTAAAAATCTCCGAAGCAAATTCCCCTGTTAGATTGCTTTTTACCAATACTTTATCAATATTTTTGTTTGCTTTTAAAGCCTCGTAAATCGGACGCAATCCGAAAATAAAATTTTCCATATCAATTTATCTTAAAAGAAAAAATACGACCATTTCGCCATGTTGCAAGGGCTTGTCCCCATAAAGGTTGATAATTAACATCCCGCCTCAAAACAAAAACTTTTTCACCAAAATTGTTTTTTAACCTGTCGAAAACAAATAAAACACCTGCAATATCAGGATTTTCGCCATAAAACCACTCTTCGGAATTTTTTGAAATTCGAACATTATTTGGAGGTCCAAGTATAACATACAACATCCCTCTATCGGTTTTCCAACCTTCCGTAAAATCTGTAAAATAAACATTTGCAAGATTTATCCTACTGTAAAAAACTCGTATCTGTTCTCTTGCCATTTTTTGACTTTTTGATAACGAAAGCCAAAATTTATCAATCCCTTCTTTCAAATTTTCCGATTTCTCAATTTCGCTGAATTCTTTATTTGTTACTAACAATTTTATTGGTTCAAGCATCTGTTTAAGCATGACAATTTCAGGATAGTTTATCCCAAAATTCACTAAACAAAATATCCCCGACTCTCCTGCCCTAGTCTTAAAAACATAAATCCCTTCATTATTAAAACTAATTGTATCATTAAGTTTATAAAAAAATACAGAATCCGGATTTTTATACAATACTCCTTCAGCTCCGGTATAATATGGAGGAAGGTTTATATATTTTGCAAATTTATAATACTCTACTAAGAGATTATTAGATTTATATCGGTTTGATTTTATTCGATATATATTATTTGAAAAAACATATTTATCAAACCAAAATTCATCTTTATCATCTTCGGTTCGACGATAAACGATGAAATCATTTGAGTTAAATTCATTATTTGAATCAACGTAAATAAATAGTCGTTTCGAAATTTTAGAACTCTTATCAATAATATTCAGAATCAATCTGCTGTCTTGTTTAGATAACGAATTTATTTTCAAATTTCCGACATAATTCTGAATACTGTCATTCAAAGTAAATAATACTTGAATAAGAGCACTATCAACAATTTGAAAATCTTCTGATTTCCTAAGAACATATTTAATCACTAACTCGACTGTATCACTATTGCCCTGCTTAAGTTTAAGCAAATCAGATTTAGTTAAGCTATAAAACAACAGACTTTCCTCTGAACTTATGTTGTATATTTTTATTTTAGGATTTATATCTGTTTGTAAAGGAATATATAATGAAGAAAAGTTAAAAGGATAAGATTTTTTTGGGGCAAGATCTATAGTAGATTGAGGAGCACTACATGCATATAACAGTAATGCAATAGTAGTAAAAAAAATAATATTTTTAAATATTTTATTCATCTTCTACCTGACTTTCAATTTTAAAGAATTCATACATTTCTTTCTTGAATCGTTTCATATAATTCGATCCTCCCAAACCATACTGGTAAAATTTGCCATCCTTTTTGATTTCCCTTTGAGAAGGTTTTGCATCATAAATTATTTTATTGAAATTTTCGTCAGAAGAAACAGCACTAAACGTTCCGGCAGAATATTTAAAATAATACCAGCTTGTTGAATTTGGTTCGAGAAGCATTTCAAAGGTATCTCCTCTGCGAGATTTTTCAATTCTGATAAAACCAAAAACATATTTATTCACCTGTTCTTTCCCGAGATTAACTATACCAATAGGGCCATAATGTACATAAGATTTTAGCCTAGGATACCATTTAAAATTGAGATCTGTGAATATCATTTTTTCGGAAAGTTCCTTAGGAAATTTGTTAAAATTTCCAAGACTTAAATTCGAAAACCATTCATCAGCTCGTTTTGTTCCCAAAAATTCAGTTAGGGCATAATGATAAATTTCGTCACGCATATTAATACCGGTAAGTCCTTTAATAGAATTTATTTTCTCAGCCATAAGTTTTTGAGCCGATGGATTAAAGTAAGCATCAAGTATCATGCTAACATTAAATTCTGTAGTATCAGTATCGGGATAGTATAAAAATTCACCAATTATGTTAGGTACGAATAATCCGAAGTCATTACTAAAATTAAATTTTCCCTGTCCATAAACATTACAGATATTTTTATGAATATGAATATAATTTCCGGGTAAACTTGGTTCTGCTAGTTTATCTTTTGAAGCAATCATAAATTTTCCTTCATCTTTGTCGTAATGTAGAAAGCCACTCACAGAAAATATTTCTTGATCGTTCGGAGTACGTTTACGTCCAAGGAAAGAAGGATAAATCTGATTTGAAGCAGATAAAACAAGTCCGGCAATCAATCTGGTATTGTTTATGTTATAAGGGATTTGGTCAACCGGAATATAAATATCTTCAGAATCAATAAAACTCTTAAACTTTAGCCAGTTTGCTCCTGTGGTATCACAATCATCCATAGTTTTGGCAGCTCCATTAAATTCGAAATTTTTATTGTTTGCATAAACTTTTATCTCGCCTTGATATTTAAAATATGGACTTAACATAAAATTATCAGGTTCGGTAACAGATCCTACCCCATAAGTTTGTCCTGAATTGTCAACGGCAATTTTTGTCAGATGTATGGTTTGTGGTCGCTTAGTAATATCAATATAATCTATATCACCGTAGGCTGTATAATTTCTTTTACCGTAAATATTAACAACAGAGTTATAAATTGTGTGATATCTTGTAGTATTGT
Source organism: Bacteroidales bacterium Bact_19 (assembly GCA_001603595.1). Taxonomy (GTDB): domain Bacteria; phylum Bacteroidota; class Bacteroidia; order Bacteroidales; family ML635J-15; genus Bact-19. The sequence goes on along the minus strand of LUZK01000052.1, from coordinate 27,469 downwards.
TAGCAATGATTTTAGCATTATAAATGGGTTGCATTACAGCATCAGGTTCAATAACAACAATCCCGTCCTCGGTGTAAATGGTAGCATCGGCAACTCTTATAAACTTAACACCTTCTGCTGTGATAATATGATCCTTATAATTGTATTTTGCTCTGGGAGCAACAAAACTTAGAGAATCCTGACGCGGATGTATTGATGTAAATTTAGGTCCTTCCATAAAAAGTTCTTCCCACTGATTCGGACTCACTGAGGCATCTACTTTATTTGCTTTTTCTAAAACATCCATATCTGCACTTATTTCAAGCTCTTCATTGTCCATAAACCATGTAAGCTGGTTCATTTCGGTAATGTATTTATTTTTTGGGAATCTCCAGATTGTGCTTTTACCATTTGTTTTAAATTCTCCTTTACGTTCAGTAAAACTTACATGAGCTTGCACATTATCAGATTCAAATTCAGTATTTAAAATATTCAATGTATATAATTGAAAATCAGCCGTATCGCTCAATATTTCCTCTTGTTTAAAATTAAAATCTTTAGACCTTAAGGTTGCCTTTTCTATTACAATAAGTCCTTTGCCTTTTAAACCATTACTTGAAATAACAATGTCTCCATCAAGAGTAGCTTTGTTGTCAAACATTTTAAAATCAACAGTATCTTTTTTTATTAAAAATTGATCTTCTTTCACATCCCATCGTAGTGTATTGCTTTTACCTTCTACTGAAGGAAACTCAACAGGAGCTTTTTGTTTGGCAATTTGCATTTTTTCGCTGTGTCCTTCCATATGATCTAGGAAAAATATCAAGTAATCTGCATAAATTTTTGATGTAAGATAATCAATAATTCCAACCCCTCTAAGTCCTTTATTACTCAGATCGATTTCGTTGTAATATGTAGCTCTTCCATCATATAAAGGCAAACCTAAAGGACTGGTACGCATATTAAATCCAAGAGAAAAATCACTGTATCTAAGTACCAATGTTTCTTTTATTGGCGGAAATATTCCTCCGCTGTAAAGAGTACCTTTAAATTTAAGATTTTCTCTGGCGAAACCTTTTATACTATCCATAACAAAAGGATCTACCTCAAAATAAAATCTATCCCTTCTATATGCTTTGTTATAGACATCTGAGCGGTCGTAGTATACATAAGTCTTTTCTTTGGAAATGAATTTCGGATACTCCGGATTTCTGTCTTTCCCCGACTTTTTGTTTGGTTCATCAATATAAAATTCCCCATTTATTTGTTCGAGTTTATTTCTTACAATTGCCAGAGTTTTTTGACCATTAGCATCTAGAATTTCAGTTTCTGCCACCATTTTCATTGAATCGCATTGGCTAAGGTCGAGCATGAAACGATTGTAATCAAACTTGAAATTGTTTCCGTAATAATAAAATTGACCGGCTTGAACAGTTCCGTTAAAAATAAAAGTTCGATCTTTTTTAAGTGTTATTTTTTGATCAATAGGATAAACTTTAACACTCTGCGAATCAGATAGATGTACCTCACGAATTCCATTAATTTTAAGGTCGAAATTCAAAAGACTTAGCTCCGCATTAGGAGTTTCACTTTCGGTTTTGCTATAAAACTGAATAACATCAGAATCTCGAACTCCACGATGGGCTTCGAGAAAAGTCCATGCTTCGGGATAAACTCTTATAAATTTTGTTTCGGAGTCGTAGCTTAAAAATCCTATATATGCGAGATTCAAAACCATTTGTACAACTTGATTAGGACTATATCCCATATATCTCGACAAATCATCGAGGTAAAACTCAGGATTACCTGCCCATGAGCTTACAAAACCTGTTATAACTTTTAGCGGATGCTGTTGATCACGTTTCTGAATATTTCTGTAACGCTCGAGACGATAATAATCATTAGATTCAAATAAGGCTTCATTTGAAACGCCTGGAGTTTTTATGGTTGTGAATTCAATTTTAAATTTATCAATGTTCCACTTAAGCCAGCTGAAATCCATTTTTACCTTATGATACGAATTTGTATAATGAACTTGCGACATATCATCTTTTGAACGGATTAATTCTAGAAAATTTCTTTTATTATGAAATCTGAATGTAAGATATGGATGATATATTGAGTCTTGTCCAAGACGAAGCATTATAGCACAGGGATTTGAAACTATCATTTCCGGATCAATATAAAATGCACGCGAATACGCATTCAGATACACAGTGTCATTTTTTCGAATAAACATTTTGGCCGGCTCTTCTTTTGTTCCGCTGCCAATAAAAGAACGTCCATGAATACTGAATCCACCTTCGTAATCTACGCCAGGAACGATATTCTTTAGAATAAAATGTTGTTTGTAAGATGTAAATTTTGGGTAATCTGATTTACTGGGATTATCAAGATTCCCGGCTTTATCAATTAACCTGCCTAACATTGGCTGCTTAAAAAACAAGGAATTAGTAAAAGTTACAGAATCAGCAGTATAAGTAATATTTCTCATATCAATTTTGTAGTTCTGTAATGTAGCTTGAATGCTATCCAACCCATACCCTACTCTTTCCCAACCGACAACTCCACTTTTCCCTACCCATAGCTTTTGCATCGGATAATAAACACCATCGGTATTATAAATTTTCAAGCTGTCTTTATCCTGATAACCGATAAGATTTACATTCTCGAAAGTAATAATAAATTCTTTATCAAATCTGAATGAATAGTAAGTATTTTCTGTTTTCCAGTAGGTTCTGGGATTTTTTTGAACAATATCATTACTCAATAAACTATTTACAGAAAATAAAAATTCTGAAACGTCTTTAAGATTTGGTCGGCGACTTCGATTAAAAAAGTTTTTCAAAGCAGACTCATATTCCTCATAATGACTTGTGCTAAGACGACGTCTTTTGTATTGCATCAAATTATCGGCAATCAACACTAAATCAGGATATGATTTAGCTCCTTTTGAACTTAACAAATTGGCAAGTTCTATGAAATTATTTTTTTCGGCTATCGCTAATGTATCTGAATCCCAGAATCTTGTAAACTCACGAGACATACTCTTACCTTCTTGCCTAATTTCGCCGGTAAATCCCAATTCACCTGAAAAAGTCTTAACAAATTTATCATGCTCGGTAGGAAAATTCTGAGCTTGTGCTGATAATGTTATTACCAAAAACAAAAAAAGAATTTCAGAGAATTTTATTTTTGAGAAGCTAACTCTTTTCATATTAATAATTTTTATTTTTTAAAAACACTGGCATTCCAAAAATCTCTGTCGCAGGAAGTTACAAAATCAAGACCATTTTCTTTACATACATTTTTTATTTGCTCCAATTCGATTGATAAATATCCGCTGAAAAATATCAGTGAACCGTATTTCATTAGTTTACTTAATGCAGGGATATCTTTTTTCAAAACATTAAGATTTATATTTGCCAGAATCACATCATAAATTCTTTTTGGAACATTACTTATATCGCCTTTAATAACGGACATATTGCTAATATTATTTCTCTCGGCATTTTCCAGAGTATTTTCATATGCCCATTGGTCTATATCCACTGCGACAATCTCTTTAGCTCCTAAAATCGAAGCAAAAATTCCGAGAATTCCGGTGCCACAACCAAAATCTAGAACAGATTTTCCGACGAAATCATAGTCAGGCATTAGCTTACACAGCATATAAGTAGTAGCATGATGACCGGTCCCGAACGACATTTTCGGTTCGATTAAAATTTTATATTTAGTCTCAAAATTTTGCTTATGAAAAGGAGCTATTATCGCCAAAATATCATCAATTACAATCGGTTCAAAGTTTTTTTCCCACTCTTCATTCCAGTTTTTTTGTTCAATTACCGCAAGCTCATAATTTAATTCATAAACTTTAAGAATATCTTCAAGAAGTTGTTTTTCAAACTTATTTTCAGGGATATAAGCAAATAAAGTATTATTATCTTCATAAAATCCATCGAAGTCTATCTCACCAAGAAATGCAATCAAAATTTCACCGAGATAATTTTTTTCGGCATTAAGCTTAATTTTAATTTCTATGTAATCCATTTTAAATTGATTCAATAATCTTAATAAACTCATCGGGTTTTAAAGAAGCACCTCCAACCAGTCCCCCGTCAATATCATCGCACTCGAATAAAGATTTTGCATTGGCACCATTTACTGATCCACCATATAATATAGAGGTTTGGTCTGCTACATCATGTCCGTAAATTTTTGCAATTACATTACGGATAAAAATATGCATTTCTTGAGCTTGCTCCGGAGTTGCAGTAACTCCTGTTCCAATTGCCCAAACAGGTTCGTAAGCTATGATTGTTCGTTCAAAGTTAAATCTGTCAACACGAATAAAAGCACTAACCAACTGATTTTCAACAACTTTAAAATGTACATTTTCTTCACGTTGCCTTAAAGTTTCGCCACAACAAAATATTGGAAACAGAGCATTTTTATAAGCCTGAGAAAGTTTTTGAGAAATCACTTCATCCGTATCGCCAAAATATTGTCGTCTTTCGCTATGACCAATAATAACATATTGAGCTCCGCAACTTTTAATCATTGCAGCGGAGACTTCGCCGGTATAAGCTCCTGATTCAAACTGAGAACAGTTTTGGGCGGCTACGGCAATTTTTGTATAATCAACAGTATCAACTACTTTAATAAGATGAGTATAAGGAACTCCTAACACAATTTTTTTGTTTACAGGTAATTCTTTGTCGGCAAGATAATGATTTATTTTATTTGCAATCTCAACACCTTCTTTTGGAAGAGTGTTCATTTTCCAATTAGCAGCAATGACATTTTTACGCATAATTTGATTTTTAGTTATTATTTATATATTTATTTTTCTTCATCCAGTTGTAAAAATTTGTAAATAGACTCATAAAGAGCAACAACGAAAATAAAATAAATCCAGAACGCATATCTTCGAAATATTTTCTCTGTTTACTCAATGAATATCTTTGTAAATCTCCCTTAAAATTTTGGAAATCAGGGATATTTCGTGCAGCCCATTTATCTATGATGGTAGCATCTTTAAGTAACAACAAGCCGGGATTTGAACGAACAATTGTTTTTAAAGTTATTGGATCGGTATTGTAAAATTGATAGACAGGCTTATGTTCTGCAACAAACTCAGAAATATCGTTTTCATTAGAGGCTGTGAGGCAATAAAAATTATATGAATTTTCCTGACAATATTTTGCAACATTATTCAGGCGATCCAGATATTTTTTGTCGGCTTTTTTCAAGTCATACATCACAGCAATAAAGTAATAGTTTTTATCTGCTAGTACTCTGTCTGTTATATCATCACCGTAGTGATAATCACCGGAATAATTATTAAAATAGAAAGCATCAATAAAGGTATAGTTTTGTCCAGGCAAACTATGGAAATTAAAAACTTCCTCGATACCTTCGGGATTCAAATAAACCAGTCGTATTAAAGAAGGATCTATTTTTGATTTATAAACAACATGCTCAAATTTCCAGGAAGAATCAGGCAAGTGGTCAATTGTAAAGTATTCGGTTTCACCGTTTTTAGTGTACATGAATTCTGCATCGTAAAGATTTACTTCTTCAGCTTCAACATGTTCCGGACTATGTCCAGGGATATACACTGGTGTAATAGTAAAGTCATGAATTGGTGGTTTATATCCTTCCTTTACTAATTTATGCTTAGCATCAACAAACTTCCATGTGCTATCAGGCAAATTATCAACTTTAAACTCTTTCTGAACGCCATCTTTTTCATAAATAAAAACACTTTCGTAAACATCTACATTATTGATTTGATCTTCGGGAACGGTCATCCCTTCAATAATATTGGCACCTATATGGTATGGTCTGAAATCTATTATTGGCAGATTTTTTAAACAATAAAAACTTAACCATACAGACATTATTGTGAATAATCCGGCAATAATCCACTGAAAAAATGTATTATAAATAGATTTGAATTTGTTTCTGTAAATAAAAATGAATATTACAAAAATCAAGATTAGGATGTTTTTATAGAAAGTTTGCCAATTTGTTAAAATTAAAGCATCGCCAAAGCATCCGCAGTCGTGAACCGGATTAGCAACTGCCAGCCATAGAGTAAGAGGAGTAAAAAACAACATAAATAACAAAACTCCCCATGAAGCCAATTTCGGCAAGATATTAAATACCAAACATAATCCGATAACCAGTTCCGCAACAGACATCACTATTGCAAAAAAAAGTGACGCATCTGTCATAAAGCTCAGATGCATAGCATTAAAATAGTCAGTAAATTTGTAGGCCGAACCTAATGGGTCAATTACCTTGACATAACCGGAAAAAATAAAAATTAAACCTACTAAAACTCTGCTGAAATTTGCCAAAATCTTTTTCATAGTCCAATATTTTATATTATACCTTTATTACTCAACTCACTTAAAATTAATTTTGATATTTGCTCGGGTTTAAACATTTGACCAGCTTCATTATAACATTTTATTCCAATAAAATTACTGTCGCGTTTAATGGCTTTTAGATAAATATTTCGCACTTTTTCCTGAAAAATCAAACTCTCTTCGTGAATATCTGTTTTCCCTTTAAGATAGTTTCTATCATCGCCATCACGTAGAGAGGTTAATCTTTCTTTTGTAAAAGAAAAAGGAACTTCGAGAAAAATATTTAAATCCGGTTTAGGAATTTTAAAATACTCGTATTCCAGTTTCAAAATCCAATCCATCAGTTCATCGGCTTCTTTCTCACCTGAACATTTCGCACATTGATATGCAATATTTGAATAAACATATCTGTCGTTAATAACATGAATTCCTTGTTTAAGCCAAGCATTAATCCTTCCAGCAAGATTATATCGGTCTCCAGCAAAAATCAGTGCTACAAGATAAGGATTAACTTCCGTTAATTTGCCCAATTCACCTCGTAAAAATTTTGAAATAAGTTCTCCAAATATTTCGGAATCAGTTGTAGGAAAATGTATAAATTGCGTTTTAATGTTTTTAGAATTTAAATAATCAGATAATAATTTTACCTGTGTAGATTTTCCCGAACCGTCTAATCCTTCAATTACAATAAACGCCATTGTATAAAATATTTGGCTTCAAATTTAAAAAATTTTAATTAAGAAAACAGAATTTCTAAAATCTATTCATATTATGATATGTTAATAAAATCTTAATTTTGCACTAAATTTAATTGATAATTAAAAAATGTTTAGTTTAAAGTTAAAATCCGAAATATTTGAATTTCGTCAGCCTCTAATAATGGGAATTGTTAACGTTAATGAAGATTCGTTTTATAAATATAGCAGAGTTTCGAGTGTAGAGGATGCTTATAAAAAGATATCCTTGATGTTTGAAGAAGGTGCTGATATAATCGACATCGGAGCTATGTCATCCAGGCCGGGAGCAGACTTGATAAGTGTGAAAGAAGAGTGGAAAAGACTTGAACCGGTTTTAAAAATAATTCAAAAAAAATTTTCTGATAAAATATTTTCACTCGATACGATTAATTCTGAAACTGCCCACAGAGCAATATCAGATTACGGAATTGATATTATTAACGATATCAGCAGCGGAGAAATTGACACTAAAATACCCGAGATTGTGGCAGAATATTCGGTGCCATACATTATTATGCACATGAGAGGTGTTCCTGCAACAATGAACAATCTCACACAATACGAAAATTTTCCCGGAGATATAATAAAATATTTTTCCGAAAAAATTAATTTTTTTCACTCACTCGGAATTCACGATATAATTATTGACCCCGGATTTGGATTCTCGAAAACTCTCGACCAAAACTATATTTTACTCAAAAATCTTGACAGTTTTAAAATTTTTGAGCGACCAATACTTGTAGGTATAAGCAGGAAATCAATGATTTACAGATTTTTAAATATAACCCCCGAAGAATCATTGAATGCTACAACCGCCCTACATGCTTATTGTCTCGAAAAAGGTGCAAACATTTTAAGAGTTCATGATGTTAAGGAAGCCCAACAAGTTGTAGAATTGTTTTTGAAATTAAAAGACAATAACATCTTTTTACTAAAGTCATAAATTAAATAATTTATATAAAATCTTATTTTTGTTTAATTTTGCCAAAAAACCTAATAAATGATTAATGGATTTATCACCATAAGATTTCTTGATGTTTTAGATATTTTGCTTGTAGCATTTCTCCTATATCAGATATATCTACTGATTCGCGGAACGGTTGCCATTAAGATTTTTATCGGCATTTTTTTAATTTATTTATTCTGGCTTTTCGTGCGTACTTTAAAGATGGAACTGATAAGCGAGATTATAGGTCAATTTATGGGTGTTGGAGTAATTGCTCTTATTGTAGTGTTTCATCAAGAAATAAGACAATTTTTGTTAATTGTAGGAAACAAATACACAGAGAATAACAAAATCAACATTTTAAAATCATCGAGATTTCATTCCGGATTCAGCACAGTTAGTATAGATAAAATTTGTACTGCAGCCGTGGAAATGGCCTTCTCAAGGACTGGAGCTTTATTAGTAATTTCTCGGGAAAATGCACTCAAAGTTTTCGCAGAGCAAGGAGTAATTTTAAATGCAGATATTTCCGTACCACTAATAAAAAGCATCTTTTATAAAGATAGCCCTCTGCATGACGGAGCAGTAATACTTGAAAACAATAAAATCCTTGCTGCAAAATGCATATTGCCCGTAACAGCTAAAACAGACCTGCCCGTTGACTACGGATTACGACACAGAAGTGGTATTGGCATGAGTGAAATTAGCGATACTCTGGTAATTATCGTAAGCGAACAAACCGGAAATATTTCAATAGCTCGTTCCGGAAAAATTCACAAAATCACAAGTCCGGAACGTTTGAAAAAAATTGTATTTGGATATTTATCCAGAACAGATAGTTGAATATTTTTACTTCATTTCTCTTTTAAAATTAAAGACATCTGTTCCTTCAATCTTGTGAGATTTTAATACGGAAGTAAAAATATTCTTTAAATTTTCAAGTGAACTTTCATATTTAAGGTCTATCAAAAATTTACTAAAGCCCTTTTCTTTTAACTTTTGAATATTTTGAGTTATTGAAACCGGTTTTTCGGGACAAATAACCGTAAAATTGTGTCTGATATATTTTCGAAAATTTCTTTTATCAAAATCTGCGAAATAGTCTTTTAATTTTATTGGTTGTCGTGAATAAAACAATTCCGGATAAAAATAAACCGGAACAATTCCGTTTCTGTCTTTCCCTGTTATAAGATTTGGATAATCATTCTCAAAGGGATAAATATATTCTTTAAATCCCGATTTTCGAATGAAATCAATTGCAATATCATTGAATAAATAAATATTCTCATTTGCCAGAAATAAACTTTTTTGTGGAATAATCTCAAGTTGGGAAATATTCGAAAGAGAGAACCCGCAACCTGTCTTTTTATGAATTTCCAAAAGCTTTTTTTGCCAATATGTTTCTTTTAAGGAGCTTATAAAAGCTGGGATTTCGAAATAAATAGCAACATTTGCCGGTAAATTTTGGCAAATCTTGAAAAGTTCCTCATCAACATCTAATTTTCGGGGACTAAATATTACAGTTTTAATCTTATTTAAGTTAACATTTTGAAGTTGCTCTACTTTTGAAACACGTATGAAAATTTCCATTCTTTTTTCGTTAGTTTTTATTTGAGTCTTTTGTTTAAATTTATCATTAATGAGTTTTAATCTTTGGTTAGAAATAAAATTAAACTTTTTGTTAATTATTTTAAGTTTTACAGGTTTATAAACCTTCCCGGCAGAAACATAAACTTTATCACCCGGTTTTAAAAATAGACCTTTATCAATAAAAATTCTGAAGACATCATTATTAATTTTGTTTAGCTTATTTATTTTAATCAAAACACCTTCTTTATCATCAGCAGTTCTAATTCTAAGTTGATATCCATCCTCAAGATTTTGTGATGAACTTAAATCAAAAAAATCAGAATTTACATTTAAAACTACTCCTGCAAAAACACCTGTGCCTGACAATTCAGAGACAGAATTTTTCAAATCTTTACCAACAAACCATTGCATTTTAGGTCGAGAAAAATCGGTTTTAAGAATTTCTTTTGCTTCCTCAATTTTTGAATGATTATCTATTGCCATTCTATAAGCCTTTGCAACAGAAAAAACGTAATCGGAATTTTTAAGTCGTCCTTCAACCTTTAGCGAACTGATTTTTAATTCAGAAAAACTAGGTATAAAATCTATGAGTTGATAATCTTTCAAACTAAAAGGAGTAATATTTTGGTTCTCGCTTATGAATTGACGTCTGCAAACCTGAGCACATTTACCTCTGTTGGCACTAAATCCGCCATAATAAGAACTAAATAAACATTTTCCCGAAAAAGAATAACAAAGAGCACCATGAACAAAAATCTCCAACTCAATATCCGAATGTTTTGCGCAAAATTCAATTTCTTTCATTGTCAACTCTCGAGAAAGAATTACGCGTTTTACACCGTTTTTTTTTAGGAATTTGATTGCAGAAACATTATTAAACCCCATCTGTGTACTTGCATGAATTACAAGATGAGGATATAAATTTCTGATTAAATTTATAGTCCCAAAATCTTGTACAATTACAGCATCCGGCTTTAATTGAGAAATAATATCTACAGTTTTTAAAAGTTCTAATGTCTCGGTGTTTTTCACAACCGTATTCAAAGTAATATAAACTTTTTTGTTTCTTGAATGAGAAAACGCTATTGCAGATGCGGCCTCATTAAAGCTAAAATTCTTTGCACGTGCTCGGGCATTAAAATTTTGCAATCCAAAATATACTGCATCGGCACCTCCCTCAAGAGCGGCAACAAAATTTTCGACACTCCCTGCCGGTAATAGTAATTCAGGTTTGAACATAAATAATATTTAATCGCAAAGTTAAATCGAGAATCACTAAAAAACTATTTTTTTGAAATGTTTTACACATTTTTTAAATCATATTTTTTTATATATTTTATATCAGAGTTTTAAAAACTACTCTGATTCATCTCTCTCATTAAAAATTATACAACACGATGTTTAATAAGAAACTCTAGTGCTTTTAAAAAATTAAAATCAATTTTTCCACACTATTTTGAATCAGAGAAATTATTAAAGTGTTTTTCTACGTTAGTTCCACATTTAAAACTTCAACAACATTATTTTTAATAAATACCTATCCGCTTTTTGGAATTCTTTATTAGATTTTTCCCACATTATTATGTATCAAAAAATATATTAAAGTGTTTACTGCTTTATTTTAACTTAAAAAATCTAACAACATAAATTTGAATATGAATTTTTTATATAATTTTATATTAGATAATCCAGTTATACATAAGTAAATGTCAGAAAAAATTTTTCGAAAAAAAGTATGCAATTTTTATCCAATTTTCTTTTGTGTTAAAAATTTTGTTAATTTTGTTAGTGAAATAACTTTTTGATATTTTTATTATGAAACATTACATTTGTCCAAAATGCAGGGGTTATTTAAGTGTTGACAATGAAATCATTTTCATCACAAAGACCAATAACCATGATACCGCAATGGTTTTATTAAGTGCAGAATTAGGAAATTACGAATTCCGAAAAAATTCGAATGTGAATTTTGAACCGGGAGACCATGTAAATTTTATTTGTCCGCTTTGTTACGAAAATCTAAATGCAGAAGATGTTGATCAGAATCTTGCTAAAGTAATAATGGTTGAAGAAGACGGCACAGAAGTAAATGTATTATTTTCAAAGATAGTCGGAGAAAAATGTACATATTCAATTCACGAAAAAGGCATAAAAGCCTTTGGTGATGATGCGGATAAGTACATCTCCAAATTATAGTTTTTTTTGCCACACTAAAATTGAAGAGGCTGAATAATATTTGACCCAGCCTCTTTTTTATTTTGAAAAGTTTCGAATTTAAAAAGAGTTTGTAACTGACATTAAAATTAATCTACTAAATAAATAATATCATTTTTTTTTATTTGAGTTAATATAACATTTTTATATTTTTGAAAAAAATTGAACTATCGGTTTAATAATTATAAAATTTAACAATATGAAATACGACGAAAAAGTTTTTGAAATTATTAAAAAAGAAAAAGAACGTCAGATGCATGGCATAGAGCTTATTGCTTCTGAAAATTTTGTTAGCCCACAGGTTCTCGAAGCTATGGGTTCTGTAATGACAAATAAATATGCCGAAGGTTATCCAGGGAAAAGATATTACGGCGGCTGTCAGTTTGTTGATATGACCGAACAATTGGCAATAGATCGTTTAAAACAACTTTTTGATGCTGATTATGCCAATGTTCAACCACATTCAGGAGCTCAGGCTAATATGGCTGTTTTCCTTGCTTGCATGAAACCCGGTGATACTTTTTTAGGACTGGATTTAGCTCATGGCGGGCACCTATCTCACGGTTCTCCTGTAAACTTCTCAGGACTATGGTATAAAGCCGTATCATATCATTTGAAAGAAGAAACCGGACTGGTTGACTACGACGAAATGGAAGCTCTCGCCTTAGAGCATAAACCAAAAATTATTGTTGGTGGTGCATCAGCTTATAGTAGAGACTGGGACTACGAAAGAATGCGTGCGATAGCCGACAAGGTCGGAGCTATCTTAATGGTTGATATGGCTCATCCCGCTGGTCTCATTGCTGCCGGATTACTTAAAAATCCTGTAAAATATGCACACATTGTTACTTCCACAACTCATAAAACTTTACGTGGTCCAAGAGGTGGAATAATACTTATCGGAAAAGATTTTGAAAATCCATGGGGATTAAAAACTCCAAAAGGTGAAATCAAAATGATGTCAGATATTATAAATTCTTCTGTTTTCCCGGGAGTCCAAGGAGGTCCGCTCGAACATGTTATTGCTGCTAAAGCCGTTGCTTTTGGTGAAGCCTTAAGTCCTGAATTTAAAGAATATCAGATGCAGGTAAAGAAAAATGCAACTGCAATGGCAAAAGCATTTATTGATTTGGGCTATAAAATTGTTTCTAACGGAACCGATAATCACTCAATGTTAATTGACCTTAGAACAAAATATCCCGACATTACCGGAAAGACTGTTGAAAATACTCTCGTTCTAGCTGATATTACAGTTAATAAAAACATGGTTCCTTTTGATCACAGATCGCCATTTACTACTTCGGGATTGAGAGTTGGAACTCCTGCAATTACTACCCGTGGATTAAAAGAAGAACACATGGAGCCAATTGTAAAATTAATTGATAAAGTTATCGCAAATATTAATGACGAAAATGTTATAAACGAAGTTCGCAAACAGGTTAACGAAATGATGAGTCCATTTCCATTATTCGCTTACTAACACAAAAAAATGGAGAAGGAAACTTCTCCATTTTTTTATAGTGTTTTTGGTGTAATAAACTCCTTTAAAACTCCGCAACCGGGTTCAATATCTTCCCATTTATAAATATCAAGTTCAATATGTGCCACTCCTGATGTGGGAACATTATCTATATTTTCATTAGCCACCATATTTAAAAAACCGGTTGTGCCAGGATTGTGGCTAACAATCATAATGTGCTTAAGTTTTAAATTTTGTTCCATTAAAACTTCGAAATACTCTGATGTAGAACAAAGATATAATTCATCAACAAATTCAATTTTATTTTCGGGATATCCGATTTTTTCAGCTATTGTAAGAGCAGTTTGTTCAGCCCTAACAGCCGGACTCGAAATTATCAAATCCACTTTCGGAAGATTCTTTGCAATAAAATCTCCAATTTTCGGAGCATCGTTCATTCCTCTCTCATTCAAAGGACGATCGAAATCAGATAAATCATTATCCCAATCTGATTTAGCATGACGAACTAATGTCAAAAGTTTCATTTTCTTTAAAATTCTTGATTTTTTTAATTATTACTTGATTTACTACCACATAATTTATGGTTAAATTATCATTTAACTCGAAGTTTTTGCCCGATTTGCAAAGTAGAATTTTCACTTATTCCATTGATATTGCAGAGATATTGAACAGAGACTCCGTAACGTCTGGAAATACCCCATAGTGTATCTCCACTTGATACTGTATGGTACTGTGCTTGTGATAATTGTCGCACATGTTCAAACATCGAGGGCATTAATATCAATTTTTCGGAATAAAGTTCAAAAGTTTCAGGATTTATAAAACTAAGCGGATCAAAAGTATTGTCCTTATACCTAACTTCGAAATGCAAATGAGGAGAATATGATCTCCCTGTGCTCCCACCTAATCCTATTGGTTCTCCTGCCTTAATAATCTGATTATTTCCTACAAAACGTTTACTCAGGTGAGCATAATAAGTTTCCAACCCGTTGAAGTGCCTAATAATTATTAAATTTCCATAACCACCTCTATTCCAACCCGAATATCTTACTACTCCATCAAAGGCACAAACAACTGTATCTCCGGTTATCAAATCAATATCAATTCCATTGTGGTGCGAACCTCTTCGCCATCCAAAATTTGAATATAGCTTACCCTTATATGGCATCGCAAAACCAGAATTTTCAGTAATTAAGGCAATAACTATTGTATCTTGAACTTTTGAATAATCGTAATTCCCGTATGCAAAAATATTTACGGTATCCCACTTTTCCGAAAAAACTATTGCTGAATCCAGTTTTAATTGCTTTTCTTTAATAATATATTCGTAAGTAGCTATTGAATCTTTCTTTCTCAGTACTGTTAATACAGAATCATGATTTTCATACTTCCAAGTATAATCATTGAAAATAAGAATTTTATGTCCATCTATTTCAGACGTTCCAACAATCTTTGCAGCATTCTGAGCCTGTAAATTAGGCTGAAACAGAAAACATAACAAAAGTAAAAAAGGTAATAATTTAAATACTTTTATCATCAAAAAATTTTTTTGCAAAAAAAATAAATCTTTAATAAAAAACAATATTAATTTAAAAATTCCTGTGATTTCTGCCGAAACCTTGTCGTTTTAAAGTCTCATGCACATTAATATCGGTTTCGCACACCAAAAAATCTCCAATCGGTTGTATTAAATCAGGTCCGTCTAAATTCGGATTTTTAATATTCGGTGAAACAGGATATGCATTCAATGTATTTGAATCGGGAGCTTCTAGCATATCGGTTACGTCTGTCAATGCTAAGGATGGATTTAGCCATTTGTCCTCATCGGCAGGTTTTAAAATTACAGGACAACGATTATGCGGAATCTTTTTCATAAATTCATTGGCCACCGTAGTAATAATTGAATATCCCCTTATAATTTGCCCGGTTTGAGGATTCTCCCAATCATCATATATGCCGGCAAAAGCAAATGGTCGTTGTTTATTTCTTAAAAAAACAACATAGGGTTTAGATAGTCCCTCTTGAGTTGTTCCTTCAATAAAAGCATCAGCTATCACCAAACATCTTTTGTGTCGTATGGATTTTCGGAAGGCTGGTTTTAAAATTATTTCTTTAGCTCCTCTATAATTGCTATCATTTTCTTGATTTCGGTCTCCTTCTGCCCGTGCATTAAATAAATACATTGGTTTCTTCGACCAATGAGGTGTAAGACCAAAAATTGCACTTTCAATTTTTTTAACACTTTCATTTATAATAATTAACCCTTTTTTACCGGGAGAAATATTGTAAGAAGGGCTATAATTAATATTTTCTATGGTCCGAGCATTAAATCTTTGCTCGATAACTTCAAGTTTTTGCACCAAAATATACCTTCCACACATAAAAGTTTGTTTTTCTCAGGTAAAATAATAAACAAATTTACATTAATATTGCAAGTATGAAAAAACAAAATAAAGCATATCTTTTTGCACTGGCGGCTGTACTTTGCTGGTCAACGGTTGGTAGTGCTTTCAAATTAACGCTTCAATACTTGAATAGTTTCAACATGTTGTTTTGGGCGGTTCCTTTTGCAATTTTTATCGTTAGTATTTTTCTGTTTTTTGAAAAACAAAAATTTAAATTATTAACTTTTAAAGAATTCCTGTTTTCGGCAGTTGGAGGTTTTTTAAATCCATTTTTTTATTATCTGATATTGTTCAAGGCTTATAATGTGCTGGCAGCTCAAGAAGCTCTAACTCTTAATTATCTATGGCCTGTTGTTCTGGTTTTACTTTCAATTCCTATTTTAAAACAAAAGATAAATTTTATCGGAATTTTTGCTTTATTGATTTCATTTTTTGGAAGTCTTTTCATTGCAACTCGCGGCAATGTTTTTTCTCTAAGTTTTTCTAACTCTAACGGTGTTTTTTTGGCAATCCTAAGTACATTTATCTGGTCCGCCTTCTGGTTGTTAAATCTTTTTGACAAAAGACACGAAAGCACAAAACTTTTCTATAATTTTAGTTTTGGAATGATTTACTTAATCATTTACGGAATAATTAATCAAAAAATTAAAATCCCCGAATTTTACGGCTTAGCAGGAGCTGCCTACATAGGTATTTTTGAAATGGGATTGACATTTTTTCTCTGGTTAAAAGCCCTATCACTTTCTTCGAATACGGCAAAAGTTTCAAATCTTATTTTTCTATCTCCATTTATTTCTTTGATAATAATATCTTTAATTTTAAAAGAAACCATAACACATTCAACAGTTATCGGTTTAATCTTAATTATCAGTGGAATACTAATCCAAAGATTTTACGGTTCGCAGAAAATAAATTTACACTAAAAATGTAGAGTAGAATTTTTCATGTAATTTGCCACCAAACAAACGTGAACAGGAATAATTTCAACCAGGTCTCCAACATGAAAATCTTTAATATTACATGAACTGATTTTTATTATTCCATGTTCTTGTGACAATGAAATCAAGTTTTCGTCAATTCCTGTTTTTAAGTTATTTGAGATATGAGACACTGCTTTCCCGAAAATAATTTGACCACCCAAATCCAGAAATTCTTTTCCAAAGTGCACAGAACCACCGTGTATGACAATTTCATTTCGAATTTCGTTAATGTCAACAACCGGACAAAAAACAGAGGCCGCTATATCACCTAATTTACAAACCTGCTTTTGCAGCATCATTAAATCATAATACACAAAATTTCCAGGTCTTATTTCATCTATTTCATTAAAATTTCTTAACACAGAACAAGATGGAGTATCTCCGATTGATAACATTGGAGAATATTCAGAAAAACGGGCTTTCAATTTTCTTAACTTTTCAAATGATTGCCAAGCGATATCAATAATTTCATTTTTATCTCTACATGAATAGGTTTCACCTGTGTGGGATAAAAAGCCTTTGAAAACAAGATTCTCTGATTTAGAAATAATTTCTATCATTTTTTCAATTGAGTTACAATCATCCCAATCAATTCCACTTCGATTTTGACCTGTATTTATTTCAATCCATGCATTTGCATTTATACTTTTAAATTTAGAAACCAAATGTAATGATTCTAAATTAGAAAAACATAGTCCTAAAATAGTATTTTTAGCCAACCTGTTCAAACTTCGCTGTTCTCTAACGTTAACCGGAAAAGCAATTGTAATATCGCGAAATCCGAGTTGTCTGAAATAAAGAGCCATCTCAACTGATGAGACTGTAATTTTATCTATCCCAAAATTTTTAAAAATTTTTGCTGTAACTGAATTATTATGTGTTTTAAAATGAGGTCTGAAAACACAATTCTCAGGTAGTCCTTGCAACATATTTTCAATATTATTGATTACCTGAGAAGTATTTACAACAAATGTAGGTGATTTAATTTTGGAATATCTAAACATATATTACAATTAGTTTTAATTTTTACCCTTCTCCCCTACAAAATTATCGGACTTATTTTTAAACAAAATGTTAAAAGACGTAAGGCTGCCATAACATCTTGTAATGTATTGCTGGCAAGCAATTTTTTCGTCTTCGGGTAAATTGCTGGCATTAACTTTTTGTTCAAGGACTCTAAGCCTATCACGAATCATTATAATTTTATTGAAAAAAGTAGAAATTGGCATTTCATAAGGCTTAAAATCTCCACTGCCGGGTTTTAGGATAATAGTTCCTCCCCTCCATTTCTCTGCTATAGGAACAGTTTCCTGTATATCTGAAAAATTTCTGAGAATATTTATTAAACTTTGCTCAATGGCTTCCATACTTACCAAATCATCGGGTTGTTCAATCAAATCAATAACTTCAATATCCTGGCTTGTTTTTAAAATTTCGCGTATACCAAAATCCTTAAAAGTAATCAAGTATGAGGCCGTTTTAACCTGAACAACAACACCGAAACCATATTCTTTATGATTTACTCTGGATCCAGCTCCCAATAATAATCTTTCGTCTATTTCATTCATAACCATAACTTTTTTAAATAAAAAATAACAAACAAAAATAAAAAATTTTGTAAAAAATCAAATTAAAAACTGATTTCCACATTTGAGTTTATTCAGTATTAAGAAAAAATTACAATTACTTAAATTGTTTTATTCAGGTTGATGAATCGATATATAACAAAATAATACTTATAAAATTAGCCATAAATGGAATTCAGGATAAAATCAAAAACTACAGTTTTTCATTATGAATAAAAAGCACATTTTATTTTCAAATGTTAATTTGACTATTGAAAGCTATCTGAACAAAAACCAAGACGATAAACTCTTGACAATAAAAATTCCATCAAAAATATTTTGACTTTTAAAATTATTTCGTAATTTTGCGAAATATAAAATTATAATTATATCATTATGGAAATAAAAGTATTAGGTCCAGGTTGTGCGAAATGCAAACAATTACACCGATTAGTTGAAACAGTTGTAGAAGAAAACAACATTAAGGCAAGCATAGCAAAAGTAGAAGATATTGTTGAAATTATGAATTACGGTATAATGATTACTCCCGGTTTAGTAATAAACAACAAGGTTGTTTTAAAAGGGTACGTTCCGAGTAAAGATGAGTTTAAAAAAATAATAGAAGTGAATTTAAATGAATAATAGAACAAATTATTCTGAGGATGTTTTGCTAATGGCTAAGTACGCCAAAGCACTTGCTCATCCTGTAAGGATTTATATTCTTAAAAAATTATCAAAAATGAACTCTTGCTGTTACAGTGGTGATTTAGTAGATGAGTTGCCAATTAAACGATCAACACTATCACAACACTTAAAAGAATTAAAATATGTAGGTCTGATTCAAGGTGAGATTGAACCTCCATTCATAAAATATTGTTTAAACACTTATGAATGGGAAAAATTAAAGAATATTTTCAGTGAATTATTAAATGATTAATAATATAAAAGAAATTACTATACTATGAAAAAATTGAATTTAATAGTGATTATGTTAATGTTGAGTTTTAGTTTATTTTCTCAAAAAGCTGAATTTATGTATTTCAAAGCAAAACTGAGTTGTTGTCAAGCTAGAAGTTGCAATGCTTTGGAAGCAGAAATTAAGAAAATAATTGAATCAAATTTTAAACCCGAAGATGTTGTATTTAAAACTATTTTAATTGATGCCCCGGAAAATAAGGAATTGGTAGAAAAATATCAAGCAAAATCACAAACATGCATATTGATTGTTAATCAAAAAAAGAAAGTGCTTGACTATAACCTTACAAATTTTGTAAGAAACTATCAAATTGCTAGTAATGAGGATAAAAAATTGCGTGAACAAGAACTTGTTTTAGAAATCAAAAAAAATATTGTTAAGAAAAAAGCCATTAATAGCAAATCATGATAGATCTTTTTCAAAACATAGCTTATAACTCTGAAATTCCAATTTTAGCTGCTTTCTTTTTGGGACTTATAACAGCAATAAGTCCATGTCCTCTTGCTACAAATATTTCGGCAATAGGATTTATAAGCAAAGAACTGGAAAACAGAAACAAGGTTTTTATTTATGGATTGTTCTACACAATAGGAAGACTTGTTTCTTATACTGTTTTGGGAGTTATTCTAATATATCTGCTGCGTCAAGGTAGTGGAATTTATAAAATTAATAAATTTTTTAATTCTTACGGAGAGTATTTTATTGGTCCCTTATTACTTTTTATTGGATTGTTTATGCTTGATGTAATAAAAATAAAGTTTTCGTTACGGAGTAATAATGGGAAAATTAGTGAAAAATTAACCAAAGCTAATAATTTAAACTCATTTTTGATGGGTATTATTTTTGCTCTAGCATTTTGCCCATATAGTGGAGTTTTGTATTTGGAGGATTAATCCCACTTTCGGTTGCATCATCGGGAGGATATTTTTTACCTGCGGTATTTGCAATTGCTACAGAAATTCCCGTAATTATATTTTCTTGGATATTGGCTTACAGTGTATCAAGTATTGGAAAAACTTACAATAAAATAAAATTGTTTGAACTTTGGTTCAGAAGATTTGTTTCGGTTACTTTCATATTAATTGGTTTATATTATGTCTGGATATTTTTTATAAAAAATTTAATTTTATAATTACATGTACATGGAAAAAAGTAAGGAGTTTAAGATTTTAGGATGGATTATTGTAATATTTTTATTTGCCTTTTTTCTTCCGATAGAAAGTGAAAGATTTAACACCGCAATATATGCAAGCTTAGATTTAGTAAAATGGTATGCTCGTGAACATGTGATTTTATGCTTACTACCAGCTTTTTTTATTGCTGGGGTAATTTCGGTTTTTATTAGTCAGGCAGCGGTAATAAAATACTTTGGAGCTAATGCAAAAAAATGGGTTTCTTATACTGTTGCAGCTGTTTCTGGAACTATTCTGGCAGTATGTTCTTGCACTATTTTACCTTTATTTTCGAGCATTCATAAAAGAGGTGCCGGATTAGGTCCCGCTATTGCATTTTTATATTCCGGACCTGCCATCAATATTCTTGCAATAATTTTAACCGCACGTATATTAGGATTTGAAATGGGAATCGCAAGAGTTTTCGGAGCTGTATTTTTTAGCATTATTATAGGAGTAATCATGTCTTTAATCTATCGAAAAGAAGAAAGTCAGAAAAAAGAAGAACAAATGAACATCGTTGCCCCCCGGGAAAAAGACCATTATGGCAAACAGCTATTCATTTTTTCACATTAGTATTGATTTTAGTTTTTGCCAACTGGGGAGCTCCCGTAAACGATAATAATTCAGGATTGTGGTTTAATATATGGTCAAATAAGTGGCTTATTACTGGCGGATTAGGAATTATTCTAATGTTTTCGTTAATATTTATTTTGAAAATTAAATGGCAATGGGTCATTGCAGGGTTTTTCGTTACAGGATTATCAGCAGTTTTATCATTTAATTTCATAGATAATATAAAATTTGCACCTTTAATTCCCATGATAGTTGGCATTTCAGCAATAAGCATAATCACTATATTCGATAAAAACGATCTTGATAATAAATCATGGACATTATCAACCTGGGATTTTGCAAAACAAATAATTCCATTACTTGCTATAGGAGTTGTTATTGCAGGCTTCTTATTAGGGTCTACTCACGACACCACAAACATACCGGGTATAATTCCTTCTGAATGGATTAGTTCTCTTGTTGGTGGTAATAGCGTTTTTTCTAATCTTTTTGCATCTGTTGTAGGAGCTTTTATGTATTTTGCAACACTAACTGAAGTTCCGATAGTTCAAGGGTTGTTATCATCAGGGATGGGAAAAGGACCTGCTTTGGCATTATTACTGGCCTGACCATCGCTTTCGTTACCTAACATGTTAGTAATCAGAGGTATTATCGGAACACAAAAAACTATTGTATATGCCTCCCTGGTTACTTTAATGGCTACTTTGTCCGGATTAATATATGGTTGGTTATTTTAAACAAAAAAATAAATGTTAAACGAAATTTTAAAAAAGGTTTTTAATTCAGGACTGGTTAACAGCCTATCACCTACCGATGCTTACAATTTTTGTTTGCAAGGACTAATAATTGTTGATATCAGACATCCGTCTCTGGTCAGCTATAAAAAGTTCGATGTGCCGAATGTGATTTACATTCCCATTGGAGAAATTGAAAACAAATTTACTGAATTGAAAGCTGAACATGTATATTTGATCGCCGACTCATCAGGACTTAACAGTAAGGATGTTACATTTTTTTTGAACAATAAAGGATTAAAAAATGTTTTTAATCTTTCCGGAGGAATCCTCGACTGGGAGAGATTAGGGTTACCGGTTTTAACAGAGATAAAAGAAATGTTATCAGGTTCTTGTACCTGTCAATTAAAGTACAGAAATTTAAAAAATGAAGATATTTAAAACTCATAAAACTTAAAAATTATGAAAAATTTTATTGGTATTTTCACATTGGTTTGCTTAATAGCTTTAGTTTCTTGTAAAAATTCGGTAGAAAAAAAATCAGAAAATGAAGAATTCAAATTAGAAAAAAAAGTTAGTATTGTTTATTTTCATGGTGAAAGACGTTGCCCAACTTGCATTGCAGTTGGAGATGTAGCTAAAGAAGTTTATGATTCAAAGTATAATAAAAATAATGATGTCGCATTTTATGACATCAACATTGAAGACAATTATTATAAAAAATTCGCTGAAAAATATGAGGTAGCCGGTTCAGTTCTTTTAATAATAAAGAAATCAGAGTTTGAAGATATAACAGGTTTTGCTTTTCAAAATGCCACAAGAAATCCAGAATTGCTAAAAGAAAAAATAGAAAGTATAGTTAATAATTATATTGAAAATTAGTCAATATGAAAAAGTTGCTGCTAATCCCAATTCTGCTTTTGATATTTATAAATTTATTTTCGCAGAAAGATGAAAATCTAAAAGTGATAGTTTACTATTTTCATGCCACTCATAGATGTAATACATGCATGGAAATTGAAAATAAGACTAAGTTAGTGTTATTTCAGGATTTTAAAGATGAAATTATAAACGGAATAATAAAGTTTAAAGATTTTGATTATGAAGATCCTGAAAATAAAAAAATTGTTGAAAAATATTTTGCCTACGGATCAACACTGCTGTTAGTATATCCAAAAGATGAGATAAAAAATGTTGATCTTACGGAAATGGCATTTCAATATGTAATTAACAAACCGGAAAAATTCAAAGAAATATTATCACAAGAGATAGAAAAATTAATTAAAAGCGACTAAAACAATTTTTTATGAAAATATTAATTTTATGTACGGGAAATTCTTGTCGTTCGCAAATGGCACACGGATTTTTGCAATCATTTGATAAAGATATAATTGTCTGTTCGGCTGGTACTGAAGCTACCGGAAAACTTAATCCCAAAGCTGTAGAGGTAATGAAAGAAGTTGGGATCGATATTTCGCACCACACTTCGGACTCTGTGGAAAAATATCTAAACGAAGACTGGGATTATGTAATTACCGTGTGTGGTGGAGCAAACGAAAACTGTCCGGTTTTTCCAGGTAAAGTAAAACACAGATTGCACATTGGTTTTGACGACCCAACTTATGCAACCGGCTCAGAAGAATTTATTATGAGCGAGTACCGAAGAGTAAGAGAAGAAATTTATCAGGCTTTTAAAGAATTTTACGAACAAAACATCAAAAAATAAATCTTTATGGCAAAGAAGAAAATTGCTTTTTTCGAAAAATATCTAACAATTTGGGTAGCACTTTGTATAGCTGCAGGTATTGCTATTGGCTATTTTGCCGGAGATAAAATCAAGTTTTTAACAGAAATGGAAATTTTCAATGTAAACATTCCTGTTGCTATTCTTATTTGGTTAATGATATATCCCATGATGTTGCAGATAGATTTTACAAGTTTAAAAAAAGTAGGCAAAGAACCTAAAGGTCTTATCTTAACAGTCATAGTAAACTGGTTGATAAAACCTTTTACGATGGCATTTTTTGCATGGATATTTTTCACCAAGATTTATGCGGCTTTTATTGACCCTGCACAAGCAGGTGAATATATAGCAGGAGCTATTTTGCTCGGTGCAGCTCCTTGTACAGCAATGGTATTTGTTTGGTCATATCTTTCGGATGGAAATCCAAACTACACACTTGTACAAGTATCTGTTAACGATTTAATCATTCTTGTAGCTTTTGTTCCAATAGTAGGCTTGCTTCTCGGAATTACAGATATTAAAATTCCCTATGAAACTCTTGCTACTAGTGTAATTGTTTTTGTGGTGATTCCATTAGTGGCCGGATACATTACAAATAGAAGTGTTATTAAAACAAAGGGAGAAGATTGGCTGAAAAATAATTTGTTACACAAAATTAGACCTTTCTCAATAGGAGCATTACTTGTAACACTAATATTATTATTTGCTTTTCAAGGTGAGATTATTACTCAAAAACCGTTTATTATCTTACTTGTTGCAGTACCTTTAATATTACAAACCTATTTTATTTTTATTATCACATGGGTTATAGGAAAATTCATAAAGCTCCCCTACGCCACATGTGCACCGGCAGCAATGATTGGAGCAAGTAATTTCTTTGAATTGGCAGTAGCTGTCGCAATTGTTCTTTTTGGATATCAATCCCCTGCAGCAATGGTTACGGTTGTAGGAGTACTGGTTGAAGTTCCTGTTATGTTGTCGCTGGTAGCTTTTGCCAATAGTAATAAATATTAGATAAAATTTTTTATCTACCTTTTATTAACCCAAATTACAAGAGATTTTTTAAATCTCTTGTAATTTGGGTTAATAAAAAAAGATGCCCAAAAATGGGGCATCTTAAATTATTATTTTAAAATTACAAAAGTTATAATCCTAAAATTCCTTTACCTTGTTTAAATACAATATCTTTCGGGATATTTGCTTCAGCAATTCTGTCGAGGTCTTTTTGTAGTTCTTCTCCAACCTTTCCTTTTGATTCAACCCATTGTTTAGCTGCGGCTTTATCACCATTTCCTTGAATTACAATAATATCACTAACCATATCAGCAATTGCTTTTTTCATTTTATCGAAATTTACACTATATTTACCGGTCTCAGGATTTCTCGCAAAAGCACCTTTATCGAGTAAATAATAAAATTCCATCATATTAGCTTTTCCGTGTGAACTTGCAACTCCAAAACGTACGGAGCGGAAAATTCCTGCGAGAAAAGTAACATAGTTGTCCATTAAATCCTTTCCCGGGAACTCGCCTTTTTCGTATAACTGAGTTACCATATACAAACCTGCGATATCGGCTTTAGCTTCTTCAATTGGACTGTAATATTCTTCGAGAGCTTCGCGTACAGATTTTTTTCCATCAATAGTATATTTTACACCTAGCCCATGAGCTACTTCGTGGAACATAACATTTTGAAAGAAAGCATCTTCAAATTTTATATGTTTCATTTGAGCTTCGTCAATTAGAAGATTTGCAATTGGAACAAGAATTTTATCAAACTTAGCTTGCATAGCATTTTTTAACTGTAATTTTCTACTGCCTTTAGCTTCATGAACTCTCGGATCGTTTGGTAAATTTATTGCTATATTTTTGCTTCCTGCATTGCAATCACCTCCGTAATACACCACGTAATAAACATTCATATCACCTGATGAAGCAGGTTTTTCCTTTTTATATTTAGAATCAACGGGTAAGCCGTTTTGCAATTCAGGCAGCACATCGTTAAAATGTTCAATTTTTTTGCTCCACTCAAGATCTTTTATTAAAACCTGACCTGAATGAGCTGCTTTAATACCTCTGAAACCGTCTTCGTAACTTTCAATCGGACCTACAACAAAATCAATAACATTTGTTTTCATATCCATCCAGGCAAGATCACTTTCAAGATAATCGTCTGTTCTTAGTGCTTCGGCTCTTAAGCTCAGATATTTTTTTAATCCTTCATCTTCGGCAAGTGCGGCTGCTTGATCGAGTAATTCGGCGGCTTTGTTAATTTGTTCTGCATATTCTTCATGGTACCATACACATTTGAGATTACCTTGTTCATCACGACGAATCAAAGTGTACCAACTCATTTTATTAGGATCATTAAATGCATCAAATTCTTCGTCTGTAATATCCTGTGGATAATAATTAGCCCCTTTGGGTTTTTCGCCAAATCCCTCAATAAATGGCTTATTTCCATTCAATCTATCCCATGGTCCATAGTTTATCATAACATATTTCTTTGCCCATTCATCTTTTATCCCGGACAATAATGTTTCTTTATCGCCAAAAGCATCTTTCCAGAATAGTTCATCCATAATGTCGGCAACATCTATCAATATTCTTAGTATTTCAAGTTCATTAGCCGTTAATTTATTAATGTCAGCAGTTAGTTCAACTTCTGCATAGTTTTTCACGAGTTTTTCCATTTCAGAAATATTATCAGGTTCGTTAACTTTCTGTTTTTTCTCCCCACATGAAATCACAGCTAGAAACAAAATCAAAATGATAGAAATTAAAGAAAAAAATCTTTTCATTTTAAAAAAAATTAATTAGTTAAACATATAATTATTCACCACCAAGATAAGCAATTAAAACCATCAATCCGATAACTGCGAGTACCACAAGAGCAATCTTCCACCAACACCATGGTCGTTCACCTTGTACTTTCCCTGTTTGACCGTTCACGATAAATCTGTAAACCTTATTTTTAAATCTGTATGCGGATATCCATATTGGCAACAAAGTATGCTTGAAAGTTATATCGGAATAATGCACCTGCATCCAGGTAATTCTTTGATGATCTCCACCGATTTGACGTTTTATGGCTTCACGAATAGGAGTATCCATTCTTTGCTTAGCAATTTCAAATCCGTCTTTAAGACCAACTGCATAACTTTCGGCTTTAAATCCGGAAAGGAATTTTTCGTCAAAGGGGACAAGATTAGTAAGGTCCCATGGTTCAAGTTTTTCGGTTTTTTCACGTGGCAATGATTTACTTGCAAGCACCAGCACATCGTCAAAAAATAAGCTTATGCTTCCGGAAACATTTGTCCATCTAGTTTTTTTAACCTGACGGGTTTGTGTTTTCCCATCACTACCGGTATAAGTTTCGGTAACATAATAATCATCACCGCGTTGACCTTTATACTGGGTATAGGTATTTGAATCATAAGTCCAATATGGGAGGTAAATCCCAGCTAGCTTTTCAGCCTGAGAAGCAAACTTTCTTAACCCTGGAGGAGCAAACCACAATTTTTTTAACCATTTATGAAAAGAATCTAATGCCTCCTTCGAAGTAACTTTAAAAGGCAACAAAGATTTAGGTTTTATTTGTTTAATAGTCTTTTCATTTTTAACTATAAGTTTATTACCGCAAAAAGGACACTCAGCTGAAACAACATTTGCTTCCAATGTTGTAACAGCTCCACAAGCCTCGCAAGCGATGGTATGTACTTCCTCCATTGTATCACCATCTATTTCAAGTTCACTAAGAACAGCATTAAAATCAAGTTCCTCGATAGTTTCTGCCTTAATTTCTATTTCATTTACGGTACCGCAATATGGACATTTAAGAGATGTTGTTCCCGGTTCAAATTCTAATTTTGCAGCACAATTTTTACAAACAATATCTTTCTGAGTTGTTTCGGTTAATTGAGGATTAAAACTGTTATCTTCCATAAGTTTTTTTAACAAAAATAGTTTTTATTTACAAAATTAAAAAAAAATCA
>LUZK01000051.1 GCA_001603595.1 Bacteroidales bacterium Bact_19 | reverse complement strand
ATGCCCTGCGGACCTTGCGGTCCAACTGGTCCTGTTGGTCCCTGAATGCCCTGCGGACCTTGCGGTCCAACTGGTCCTGTCGGTCCCTGAATACCTTGCGGACCTTGCGGTCCAACTGGTCCTGTCGGTCCCTGAATACCTTGCGGTCCTTGCGGTCCAACTGGTCCTGTAGGACCTTGAATTCCTTGCGGACCTTGCGGTCCAACTGGTCCTGTCGGTCCCTGAATACCTTGCGGTCCTTGCGGTCCAACTGGTCCTGTAGGACCCTGAATACCTTGCGGACCTTGCGGTCCAACTGGTCCTGTTGGTCCCTGAATGCCCTGCGGACCTTGCGGTCCAACTGGTCCTGTTGGTCCCTGAATGCCCTGCGGACCTTGCGGTCCAACTGGTCCTGTTGGTCCCTGAATGCCCTGAGGACCTTGCGGTCCAACAGGTCCTGTTGGTCCCTGAATGCCCTGCGGACCTTGCGGTCCAACTGGTCCTGTTGGTCCCTGAATGCCCTGAGGACCTTGCGGTCCAACTGGTCCTGTCGGTCCCTGAATGCCCTGCGGACCTTGCGGTCCAACTGGTCCTGTTGGTCCCTGAATGCCCTG